>NZ_JAQFJJ010000004.1:0-156073 GCF_030440005.1 Streptococcus sp. SP1 | reverse complement strand
TCCGCACAGTTGAGTAGGGCTGTAAAAGCTGATGAAATCAGCGTAGTAGAGCCCACTCAACCACTGCGTCTTGCTCGACAATCCAAAAATAATTGAGAGGCTAGGACTTTTGTCCCAGCCTCTTTTTAATGGCTAGAATGGTGTATAGATTCATGTATTAAGGAAATAAAAAAAGTAAGGCAAATTGGCCTTACTTTGTAATTGGAAAGGAAATTTCAATTAGTTTATCGGAGTAGAGGGTTTTAATAGCGGATTGGTCAATAATTTGAAGATCAATCTTACGTTTTAAAAAGAACTCACGAATTTTTTCTACTTCAGTTTCACGAATAGCTCGGTGTTTGTTGCTGATCAACAATTCATAGTGTGTTGGGGCTTGTGTAAAAACAACGTCTGTATTGCCCGCGGAATAAACCTCAACAAGCAAGGCGTCAGTGCTGGCAAGTTGACTTTTTACCAGAGCAACATGACTATTTGTGGTATTAATGAGCTTCATATGAGTTCCTCCTAACCTCTATCTTCATTTATTATAGCACTTTTTTATTTTTTGTGAAAGAATTCCTTTATCTTTTGTGGGTATTTTTCCACTGTTCAATGCCCCATTTATGACTGCCACGTTTGAGTTTTTCAATAGCTTCTTCTACAGGAAACCAAGCAAGATTGTTAAAATCTTCCAGTGGTTTTTGAGCTTCTGTATAGCCTACCACTTCATAAATATAGGCGGGATTGTAGTAGTAGGTGTCGCGATGACTGGAATAGAAATACTCATCTGCTTGGCCATAGTATTGCCCTAAAATAGCAGTAAAGCCTAATTCTTCGATCAGTTCCCGTTTCAAAGCTTGCAAGTGATCTTCACCTGCCTCGATTTCCCCACCTGGTAAGAACCAGGCTCCATTAGGAGCTTGAACGAGGATGATCTGATCCTTGTCCTTATTGGGAATAACAGCGTAGACACCATAGCGATTGACGTAGGTCACATCTTGTTTTTTTTCTCCAAATGTAGGATTTGTCATTGAATTTTCCTCATTATCTAGTATCTTTATTATTATCATAATGGACGAGGTGAAAGCTGTCAAGAATAAACTGCCGAACTTGTGTAAAAGTAGCTACTTTGTCTGAAGTATAAATTTGTTTAGTTAAACACTCCTATCAAATTAGTTTAATTGATATAATAAAAGGGAGGTGATTTTATGGCTGAATCAAGACTATTTCGTATTTTATACATACTTTTAGAAAATGGGAGAATAACCGCTCCTGAACTTGCTCGATTATTTGAAGTCTCAGTACGTACAATTTATCGTGATATTGAGAGATTAAGCATAGCAGGTATTCCTCTTTATTCTGTTCCTGGAAAGGCTGGAGGGACCTTTTTAATGAAAGACTTCGTTCTTGATCGCACCCTTGTATCAGCGGAGGAAAAAATAAAACTTTTATCTGCTTTACAAGGTCTCCAGACTTTGACAGAAGATAAACAAGATTTTTTACTGACAAAATTGGAATCTATTTTTAAAGTTTCAGCTAAATCTTGGTTAGAAGTCGACTTAACAGATTGGAGGAAACGAAAAGGGCAAAAAGATCTCTTTGATACAATTAAACAAGCTATCTTAGATAAAAGACGACTTTCGATTACTTATCTGAGTGGGAATGGTCAGAAAATGATTCGTACAGTTGAGCCTTTTAAACTAGTATTTAAAAAAAGAGACTGGTATCTTCATGCTTATTGTTGTTCAAAAGAAGATTGGCGATTTTTTAAATTATCTAGGATTAATGACTATCAACTACTGGAAGAAACAATTAACCAAAAAAATGTGATTGAACCTATTGATACTTCAATTAAGATGGAAAATCTAATGGAAGTATCATTGAAGTTTAGTCAAAAGCTCGCTTTTAGAGTTTATGAAGACTTTTTAGAAGAAGAGATTTTTCAGTGTGAGGATGGATGTTTATATGTTAAAACCCAATTGCCAGAGCACGAGAGTATTTATACTTACTTATTGTCTTATTTAGATGGGGTAGAGATTATTGAACCGGATCATCTGAGAAGATCAATGATTTCAAGATTAGAAAAAATACAAAAGATTTATAAACCTTGACAAAAGATGTCAGGGTTTTAATGCTAGAATTGAGATAGAAAGGAGATAGGTCAAATGAAATATGAATGGAGAAAAATAGAGAAAGTTCTCTATCAAATCAAGGATAAGCCCACTATCCTGCAAGTACCTTCTAAATCCTATATCATAATTGACGGCAAAGGGGATCCAAATGAAGAAGATTTTTCTCAACGAGTGAGTGCCTTATATGCGTTAGCATATGCTATAAAGATGAAGTATAAAAAGTCTCCTCTGGATCAAGACTACATGGATTTTACCGTTTTTCCATTAGAAGGCTTATGGAAACAGGAGAATGAAGGGAAACTTGTTAAAAGTGAACTGTCTTATAGTATTATGATTGGTCAACCCAATTTTATTACGACTGACCTGTTTGATAAAGCTTTGGAAGAGGTTAAAATTAAGAAACCCAATCAGCTCTATGATGCTATTCGTTTTGAAGAACTAGAAGAAGGCTACAGTCTTGCCATGCTTCATGTAGGACCTTTTGATACAGAAAATCAGACTTTTGATGAAATGGAGCGTTTTTGCAAACTCCATAAACTTAAAAGAATTTCGAAAGTTCATCGTGAGATTTATCTAAACAATCTCCATCGAACAGATCCATATAAATTAAAAACAATTCTTCGTTATCAGATTCAAGAAGAGAATTAAAAAGAACAGGAAATAAGACTTCCTGTTCTTTTTATAAAACTAGAAAATTTAGTCTTCCTTTTCAGAAGTGTTCTTTTCTGCTTTTTTAGTAGCTTTGATGCTAATATTCCCATTGCTGGTCATGACTGCTTTGAGTTGTTTTTCACTTGGATGTTCCAGGTAATAATCTGTAATGGCATCTTCGATATGGTCTTGGATGGTACGACGGAGTGGGCGGGCCCCCATTTTTGGATCGTATCCCAGATCGACCAATTTTTCTTTGACCTTCTCTGTCACATCCAGATGAATCTCATTTTGTGCGAGACGTTGATTGACTTCATCGAGCATGAGGGTAACGATTTGAAGAAGGTTTTCTTTTGATAGAGGTTGGAATTCAATGATGCCATCAAAACGGTTCATGAATTCAGGGCTAAAGAAGTTACCGAGTTCTCCAAGTACAGAGTTGGTTCGACCTTCGCGAGCAGCTCCAAAACCAACATTGGCCTCAGCTTTGCCGGTTCCAGCATTAGAGGTCATGATGATAATGGTATCTTTAAAGCTGACGGTACGGCCTTGACCATCTGTCAAACGGCCATCATCCAAGACTTGCAAGAACATGTGCATGACGTCTGGATGGGCTTTTTCCACTTCATCCAACAACACGAGGGAGTAAGGATTGCGACGGACTTTTTCAGTTAGTTGTCCAGCTTCATCGTAGCCAACATAGCCCGGAGGAGCTCCGACTAGTTTCGCTACGCTATGTTTTTCCATGTATTCGCTCATATCAAAGCGGATCATATTATCTGCAGAGCCAAAGAGCTCGATCGCCAATTGTTTAGACAGTTCGGTCTTCCCGACACCGGTTGGTCCGACAAAGAGGAAGCTTCCGATCGGACGGTTAGGCGATCCTAGGCCGACACGATTGCGTCGAATGGCTTTTGCAATTTTATCTACTGCATCATCTTGACCGATCACATGAGCTTTCAAATCAGAAGCCAGATTGATCAATTGAGACTGTTCTTTTTCTTTCAAATCGCCAACAGGAATATTAGTCTTTTGTTCAACGATGTGTTCAATAGTTTTTTCACTGATGACAGGGGTCTCCTGATCAGTGACATGTTGACCTTGCATTTCCTTGTATTTCGCGATTTGGTCACGGAAGTAGGCTGCTTTTTCAAAGTCTTCTTCGCGGGTTGCTTGAGCTTTGAGGTTTTCAGCTTCAATCAAGCGCTGATCAATCACTTTTGGATCCACAAAGTTCAGAGTCAGGTTCATTTTAGACCCGGCTTCATCCAACAAATCAATGGCCTTGTCTGGCAGGAAGCGATCTTGGATGTAGCGGTTTGAAAGAATAGCTGCTGCTTCGATAGCTCCGTCTGTATAGTGGACGTGGTGGTAGTCTTCGTATTTTTTCTGGATACCCTTGAGGATGGTGATGGTTTCTTCAACCGTTGGTTCATCGACCTTAACGGGCTGCATCCGACGTTCCAAGGCCGCATCTTTTTCAATGATACGGTATTCATTGAGGGTAGTAGCACCGACTAATTGAAGTTCTCCACGCGCCAAGGCTGGTTTGAGGATATTTCCAGCGTCCATATTGCCTTCGCCAGCTGATCCTGCACCAACAATTTCATGGATTTCGTCGATGAACAGAATAACATCTTCGCGTTGACGAATTTCATCCATTAATTTTTGCATGCGTTCTTCGAATTGACCACGAATGCCTGTGCCCTGAACGAGGCTGACGACATCTAGGCGGATGACTTCTTTTCCTTGTAACTTATGAGGAACGTCTCCATCGACGATTTTTTGAGCCAGGCCTTCCACAACGGCAGTTTTTCCGACCCCAGGCTCTCCAATCAGAACCGGGTTGTTCTTGGTTCGACGATTGAGAATTTCGATGACACGGATAATCTCCTCGTCACGGCCAATAACAGGGTCAATATCTCCTTTGCGGGCAATTTCTGTGACATTGATGCCGAACTCTTCTAAAAGACCTTTTGGCTTTTGAGGACGGGCTTGACGAGGGTCTTGACCGCCACCACGGTTATTGTTTTGGCCGTAGCCGCCACCTCCATAACTGCCTCCGGATTGAGTTGGAGGGGTTTGAGGTTCTTGCGGACTTTGGAAGTTTCCAAGGTTATTGAAGAAATCTTCAAAAGGATCTCCAGTGAGTTGGCTCCGTTGGGTCATGCCTTTCAAGAAGCTGTTATTTGGGTCTGTTTTCATAATTTTATAGCAATTTTGACAGAGGTCTACTTGCTGCTGACGTCCATTTACATTTGTATATAAATGGATGGTTGATTCATTTATTTTACAATTTTGACAAAGCATATACATACCTCACAGTAGGTTTTTGATGGTTTTCCATCAAGAGACGAGCCTATTTTTGAAAGGTCAAAAATAGTCAAAGATTTATAGTTTCATTATATCAGTATTCTAGAAGTTTGCAAGAATTTGCTACGGAATGTCGCTAAGGATTGAAGAAAGAGCAAATCAATGGAAAAATGTAAATTTTTATTGGAAGAGCTTTCTCTTTTATGATAAAATAGGAGAGTAGAAAGTAAAGAGGAGAAATAAAATGGAATCACATTTAGTACGGATTATCAACCGTTTGGAGACAATGACAAAAGACGGTGGAAACTTGAAACGTAATTTTGAACGTGACGGTGTTGTTGTCGCTGAAGTAGCCTACAACCACAATGAAGAAGAAGGTTCAACCTTTACACTTCGTGATGTTGAAGCGCGTGAAACCTATACATTTGATAGCATTGATTTAATTGCAATGGAAATTTATGAATTGCTTTACTAAGCAGCTGTGTGGATGAGTTTGGGGTGGTCTCAAGCTCATTTTTTGTCCATCTGGCTATAGTTTTCGTCTATAAGAAATTCTAATTAGGAACAGTTAGGTTTGAGAGTTGAAATCTGCTATAATAGAGAGGACTATTTTCATTACTTGACTAGAAAGAGAATTGACATGACGACAATCATTGATGGGAAGGCGCTCGCTACAAAATTACAGGGTGAGATTGCAGAGAAAACAGCACGATTAAAAGAAGAGACAGGAGTTGTGCCTGGCCTCGTTGTCATCGTGGTAGGAGATAATCCAGCTAGCAAAATCTATGTAAGAAATAAAGAGCGTTCTGCTATTGCGGCAGGCTTTCGGAGTGAAGTGAGACGACTTCCTGAAAGCATCAGCCAAGCTGAATTATTAGAAGTGATCGAACACTACAATCAGGATCCCCTTTGGCATGGGATTTTGGTGCAGTTGCCACTGCCTAAGCATATCGATGCGGATGCAGTCCTTTTAGCCATTGACCCGGCAAAAGATGTGGATGGCTTTCATCCATTGAATATGGGACGCTTGTGGGCTGGAAATCCTATTATGGTGCCATCGACGCCTGCTGGGATCATGGAGATGTTCAAAGAGTACGGGATTGATCTAGAAGGGAAGCGAGCAGTCGTGATTGGTCGTTCCAATATCGTTGGAAAACCAATGGCGCAGTTGCTCCTCGCCAAAAATGCGACGGTAACCTTGACCCATTCCCGGACCCATCATCTGCCTAAAATTGCTAGAAGAGCAGATATCTTGGTTGTTGCGATCGGTCGTGCGAAATTTGTAACAGCAGACTTCGTGAAAGAAGGCGCCGTCGTTATTGACGTCGGAATGAATCGTGATGAGAATGGCAAATTGTGTGGGGATGTCGATTTTGACTCCGTTGCCCCTTTGGCCAGTCATATTACCCCGGTACCAGGAGGGGTTGGGCCTATGACCGTCACCATGCTGATGGAGCAGACCTACGAAGCAGCTGTTCGTGCCTTAAAAAAATGAAAGTGTGAACAAGATGAAGTTTGTATTTGATTTAGATGGAACCCTGTCATTCGATGGTGTCACAATCGATGATGAAATCAAACAGGTCTTATTGAGAGCAGAAGAATTTGGCCATGAAGTTGCCTTTGCTTCTGCACGTTCTTACCGGGACTGCTTGGGCCTTTTAGGAGATCCATTGAGTCAGCAACTCGTGATTGGTTTAAATGGTGGATTGGCCTATCGTCAGGGGCAATTGGTATATGAGGAACAATTGGACAAGGACGTGTATCGGGAAGTCCTTGGCTTTTGTCGCCATTACAATCTACCATTTTTTGTGGATGATACCTTTGATTATAGCGGACAGATTTTGGAAAAGATTCCTTTTGTTGCTAATGTAGATCCCCTCAAGAAAGCCCAGTATCGTTCGTTAGAGGATCTGACAGATCCGATTAAGGTCGTGATCTATATGGGTGGCCATGAGGAGCTCGTGGATGAGATCATCGAGCGGATCGAAAAGACAGACAAGGCCCATATTCGCTATCATGCGCATGAAAAATGCATCTATCTCAATCCAGCAGACACGCATAAAGCAACAACGGTAGAAGAACTCTGTGGAGAGAATTTCGTAGCTTTTGGCAATGATCAAAAAGATATCGAGCTCTTTGAAAAAGCTCTTTATGCAGTTCAGATTGGTGATTTTCCAGCCCTTCGGCCATATGCTGATGATCAATTGGTAGCCAAACAAAATCAACCACAAGCTGTGGCTGCTAAGATCTTGCAAGTCTTCGCAGAATTCAGAGGAAAATAAAAGATGGAGGGGGAGTCGTGGCTTCTCCTTTTTCGCTAGAAATGAGGAAGGTATGAGAACAGTTCAAAAAGAAGAGATCCAGCGTGTCATTGCAAAGCGAGAGGCGAATTCTTATAAGGGAGATTTTGGTCGCCTGCTCTTGATTGGGGGGACTTACCCCTATGGGGGAGCCATCATTATGGCGGCGCTTGCTGCGGTTCATAGTGGTGCGGGGCTGGTTACTGTCGCAACAGATCCTGATAATCTGACAGCCCTTCATAGCCATCTTCCTGAAGCCATGGGCTTTGATCTAGCCGATCACCAACTCCTTTGTGAGCAACTCCAAAAAGCTAGCGTGATTCTCGTAGGACCGGGCTTAAAGGAAGCAAGAGAAAGCCAAGCAATCTTGCACATGATTTTTGAGCAAGTCTCTAGCCAGCAGGTCTTGATTTTAGATGGAGGAGCTATTAGTCTTTTTGCAGCCTCTCAGTTTGACCTTCCAGAGGCTCAGTTGGTCTTTACCCCTCATCAAAAAGAATGGGAAAAACTGTCAGGGCTTGATCTAGCAAGCCAGACTGAAGACAAGAGTCGAAGAGCAGTACAGAACTTTCCTAAAGGGACTGTCATTATAGAAAAAGGACCCCACACCCGCATTTGGACAAGTGGGCAAGAAGAGGGCTATCAGCTAGATGTTGGTGGTCCCTACCAAGCAACAGGTGGCATGGGGGATACCTTGGCAGGGATGATCGCGGGGTTTGCAGGTCAATTTCCACAGGTCAGTCTCTATGAGCGCGTGGTGGTTGCGACCTATCTTCATTCAGCCATTGCTGAAGACTTGAGCAAGGAGGCTTATGTGGTTCTACCGACAACCATCAGCCAAGAAATCCCCAAATGGATGAGGGAAATAATTTCCTAGTTGAAAATGAAACGTTTTCATGTTAGTATTTAAGAAAAGGAGGTGAAAAAATGAAAGAAAAGAAAAAATCAATTACCATGAAGGATGTTGCTTTAGAAGCTGGCGTCAGTGTTGGAACAGTTTCGCGAGTTATTAACAAAGAACAAGGAATAAAAGAAGTTACCCTGAAGAAGGTTCAACAGGCCATTGAAAAATTATCATATGTTCCGGATGAATATGCGAGAGGCTTAAAAACGAATCGAAGTAATATTATCGCTTTACTCATTCCAACCATTTGGCATCCATTCTTTTCTGAGTTTGCTTATCATGTAGAAAAGGAATTATTGAAAAATCAATGTAAATTATTGATTTGTAATGCAGATAAAGATGCTCAAAACGAGATAGAGTACATAAAATTACTAGAAAAAAATAAGGTAGATGGGATCATTGGGATCACCTACTCCGATATCGATAAGTATATCTCATCCAATTTACCTTTTGTTAGTATTGACCGTCATTTTTCAGAAAATGTCTATTACGTAACCTCTGAAAATTATCATGGTGGTCAACTGGCTTGCCGAGAGTTAGTCAAACGCGGTTGCCAGAATTTAGCTTATATCAGCGGTGTGAACAAACATCTGAATGAAACAACTGAACGGGGTAGAGGATTTAAAGATGAAGCTAAACAGCAAAATACAAAACTCTGTAGTCTTGAAATGCCAGAACCGTTAGATCAAGCAGAAAGACAAATCAAGTCCTTTTTCGAAGCTCATCCTCAGATTGATGGGATTTTTACAGTAAATGATTTTATGGCTCTACGTGTTATAAAAGTTTTGACTGAGATGGGAAAAACTCCCCTAGAAGACTATCAAATTATTG
Source organism: Streptococcus sp. SP1 (assembly GCF_030440005.1). Lineage (NCBI taxonomy): Bacteria > Bacillati > Bacillota > Bacilli > Lactobacillales > Streptococcaceae > Streptococcus > Streptococcus sp. SP1. The sequence goes on along the minus strand of NZ_JAQFJJ010000004.1, from coordinate 146,963 downwards.
GTTTTGACGGATTAAGACCTGCTTTTGATCAACCGTACTTACTTTCGACCATTGTTCAAGAAATAGCTCAGATGGCCCAAGCGGCAGTAGAATTATTACTCAAATTGATTCGACAAGAAAAAATAGAAAAGAATGTGATTAGTTTACCCGTACATTTCTTTGAAGGGAACACTACAAAAAAATTATAAAAAGTGCTTGACAAATTATGAAAGCGCTGTTATAATTTAGCTATAAAATGAAACGTTTCAAAAAACTCAACTGTTTTAGTTTGAGTTAAAAATACAACCGAAAATGAAACGTTTCAAAAAGGAGGACGCTATGCGTAAAGGTATTAAGTTATCTGTAGTTGCAGCACTATCATTAGGATTGCTTGCAGGATGTGGTGGGGGATCAAAATCCAAAACTGCAAGTTCTTCAAATGAGATTAAAGTCTGGGTTCAATTCTCAGATGAGACTGCTGAGGGAAAAGCTTGGCAACAAGTTGTTGATAATTTCAATAAATCAAAGAAAACGAAATATAAGGTTGTGACAGAATTTATTCCACGTAGCGGTAGTGGTGGTGGATATGAAGATAAAGTTAACGCCGCTGTTACGACAAATAGTTTACCAGATGTCATTACCTTAGATGGTCCTAATACTGCAGCCTATGCAAAATCAAAAGTGATTGCTCCTTTGGATGATTATCTAAAAGACGATAATATGGATGATGTACTGGACAGTATTAAACAACAGGGAACTTATGATGGTAAATTTTATGCATTTGGTTATTCAGAATCCAATGTAGGTGTTTACTATAATAAGAAAATGTTTAAAGAAGCTGGGATTGATGAAGCTAGTTTACCAACCCTAGAAAAACCATGGACTTGGTCTGAGTTTAATGCCATTGCTAAGAAATTAAAAGATCATTTTAATAAACCAGCAATTGATTTCCGTTTGAACTCAAATGATGAGATGTTACCATATGCTTACATGCCTCTCATTTGGTCAAATGGTGGATCTGTTGTGAATTCTAAAGGAACAAAAGCTGAAGGCTACTTCAATAGTAAGGAAAGTGTTGAAGCTGTTCAATTTATTCAAGATCTTGTGAAGGATGGATATACGACAGTTAGTCCTGTTGAAAAAGGTTTTGAAACCGGTGAATATCCTATGGTTCTGAGCGGTTCTTGGACGATTGCGGACTTACAAACAAATTACAAAGATATCGATTTTGGTATTCTTCCTTATCCAGTTTCAGATAAAACGAAGAAATTGGTATCACCTTCAGGTAGTTGGCAATTAGCCGTTACAACAAAATCTGATAAAAAAGAAGCAGCCGCTGAATTTGTTAAGTTTGCTACAAATACTGAATCTAGTGAAATTCTAAGCTTAGGTAACAGTGTTCTTCCAATCAGAAAATCAACAATTAAAAATATTAAGGACAAAGTATCTGAGCCAATGCGTTTCTTGATGGAACAAAATGCTAAAACAGCTCATGCTCGTCCAGTTGTAGTAGCTTATCCACAAGTTTCACGTGCTTTCCAACAAGCAATGCAAGATATCAGCTATTATAAAGATAATCCAGATGTACAAAAAGTATTAGATGCTCGTGCGAAAGAAATGCAAACAGCAATCGACCAATCTTTAAATAAATAGTTGACATTCAAAAAGGTGGAAGGTAAGTTATGGAATGTACCTTCCACCTTATTTTATTTAATAGTTTCATCTTAGGAGACGAACAATGAGCGAAAAAAATAAAGTCGAAACAAAAAAGAAAGAACGCCTTAAAGAAAATATTATGGGCTATAGCTTTTTAGCTCCAGCTTTAATATTACTTTTCATCTTTTTAGTGATACCTGTTGGTATGGTGATCTATTATGCCTTTACAGATTATTATCTATTAACGCCTGAGGATAGAAAATTTGTAGGACTACAAAATTTCATGCGCTTAGCACAAGATCCAATCTTTATAAAAAGCTTCTTGAATACCTTGAAATTTGTAGTTTGGATTATTCCAGTGCAACTTGGTGCGGCTCTCGGGATGGCCTTAATTGTTAATAAGAAACGTAAAGGAAATATGTTCTTTAAGGTAGCATTTTTTGCTCCTGTTGTGATGTCTCTTGTCGTTATCTCTATCCTCTGGTTATACTTGTTAAATCCAAATAATGGTTTGCTCAATGCTCTACTAAATAAAATTGGTATTTCTTCACAACCATTTTTGACAAGTCCAAAACAGGCCATGTATGCAATTGTATTTGTTTCTGCATGGCAAGGTGCAGGTTATCAAATGTTGTTATTCCTTGGAGGAATGCAAAATATTCCACAAGATATTTATGAGGCAGCAGAGTTGGATGGATTTTCAAAATGGGCTCAATTTAGATACATCACGATGCCTTTATTGAAACCAACTGCCTTATTTGTACTCTTGACGACATTGATTTCAGCATTTAAATTGATTGTACAACCAATGGTCATGACTCAAGGTGGTCCATTGAACTCAACAATCACTATGGTATATTATATTTACCAACAAGGTTTCACTGACCGTCTCGTTGGCTACTCAAGTTCAATTGCCCTAGTATTTACAACATTGATTGGTATGATTAGTCTTGTACAACGGCGAGTTTTGAAGGAGGATGATTAGGATGAAACGTTTAAAACCGACTACTATTTTAGAATATGTTTTATTAATTCTATTAGCAGGCCTCTTTTTATTTCCTATGATCTGGATGGTGGTTTCAGCAATGAAGCCAGAAGCAGATGTGTATAAGAATTTAACAAGTTGGAAAGCTTTCTTACCTAGTTTTAATCCAGCTGATTGGTTTAAACCTTACCAAGAAGTTCTTGCCCGTTTTAGTATTCTGACATACTTAGGGAACAGTATTTTTTATGCAGGAACATTTGCACTTGGGTCTATTATAGTAAATGCCTTAGCGGGATTTGCATTTGCAAAAATTAATTTTACAGGTAAAAAAATTCTGTTTGGCTTTTTATTGGCCTTGTTAATCATTCCGATGGAAACAGTGTTGATTCCTCAATTTACAATTATTAATTCACTCGGATTAGTCAATAATCGTTTAGCAGTAATTATCCCAGGATTAGCTAGTGTCTTTAATATCTATCTTTTCCGGAATTTCTTTATTGCCATTCCAGAAGAAATTATCGAATCTGCAAAAATAGATGGTGCAAGTATCCTGCGGATCTTTTTCAAGATTATGTTGCCGATGTCGAAACCAGCAGTTGCAACAGTCGGTGTTCTTTCCTTTATTTCTAGTTGGAATGATTATATCTGGCCGTTGATGGTTTTAACCGATTCGTCAAAATTTTCAATGCAGGTGGCGATTACAACCATTAATACAACTCAACCAGTTTATATCAATCAAGTAATGGCTGTTTTGACAATTTCTACAATTCCACTTATTCTAGTATATATCGTAGCACAAAAATATATTATTCAAGGTCTAGGTGGATCTGGTACAGGTATTAAGTAGGTGATCAGTATGAAGGAAAGCATTCGGAAAGCAAATCAGTATATCGATGAAAACAGGGAGAAGGTTGACCAGCAATATCGAGGGGCATTTCATTTGCTACCTCCAATCGGCTGGATGAACGATCCAAATGGCTTTGTTTATTTCCGTGGGGAATACCATTTGTTTTACCAATTCTATCCCTATGATAGTGTTTGGGGGCCCATGCATTGGGGGCATGCCAAATCAAAAGATCTTCTCCATTGGGAAGAACTGCCAGTAGCATTAGCGCCAAGTGAAAGCTATGATAAGGATGGTTGTTTCTCGGGTAGTGCTATTGTGAAAGATGACAAGCTCTATTTGCTTTATACTGGTCATGTAGATGATGAGCAAAAGCGGGAAGAGACTCAGTGTCTTGCGGTGTCAACAGATGGAATTACCTTTGAAAAATTGCCTACTAATCCAGTGATCCATGCTCAACATATTGAGGGGATCGCAGATATTGCAGATTTTCGTGATCCTAAAGTATTTGAATATCAAGGAAACTATTATGCTGTCGTTGCTTCTAAGACACCGGATGACAGAGGTCAAATTCTCCTATTTGCATCAAGTAATCTAGTAGATTGGACCTTTACATCGGTTCTTTTAGAAGGTGAAGAAGGGCAAGGAATTATGTGGGAGTGTCCTGATTTCTTCCCTTTAGATGGCAAATGGGTCTTAATCTTGTCTCCTATTGAAATGGAAAGGCAGCAAGAAAAATACTGGAATTTAAATTCGACGGTTGCCTTTATCGGTGACATGAATTGGGAAACAGGGCGCTTTCATGTCGATTCCTATGATGAATTGGATGGTGGTTTGGATTTCTATGCTCCTCAAACTTGTCAAGGACCAAATGGCGAACGTTACATGGTTGCCTGGATGCAAATGTGGCACCGGTCTATCCCCAGTCATGATTTAGCTCATGGGTGGGCAGGTAGTATGACTCTTCCAAGAAAAATGTCCTTGAAAGACGGACGATTGGTTCAAGAGTTACCTGAGTCAGTGAAAGAACACTTTCTTGTAGAACATGCGTCAGAAACCATTGTTCAGGGCAATCAGATCACGATTCCAGCGAGAGGGAAACAAACCTTGTTTGAGCTAGATGCCAAACCGGGTTGCTCCTTTATCCTTGAATATGGTGATGAAGCTGATCCTGATAGTGTCTTGAAATTGGTTTACGACGCCTCTCAAAAACGCTTTAGCTTAAGTCGAGACCAATTTGGACACCTCATTACTGGAAAAGAAAAACCCACATTTCAATCGAGATGGATTCAGTTGGATGCTGAAAAGGATCATCATTTTTCGATCATTCGCGATACCAACTCAATCGAAGTATTCGTGGATGGTAAAACTCTTTCGATGACCTTTTATGAAACGACTGAGAATCCCGTCTATACTCTCACGGCAGATGAAGGGGTTGATTTGGTCGTAAAAATCTATCAAAAATAGGAAAGTAATAGCCTCCTAAAGAATAAAAGACAAGTCCTGTGACTTGTCTTTTTGTTGTATCCTAAATAGGATTTGTGTTCATCGAAGAAAATTTGGGAATTGGTCTCATGACGGATCTGACTCTCTTTCCAGAATATCCAAATGTTGTCAAAATTCCGCTGGTTGAAGAGGAAAAAACAGTCTTCTATATTAGCTATGCTTACCCAAATGAAGGGGAACCCCAAGCGCTTCTTAGCTCCTTTATTGAACGGTTAGAGAAGTGTGAAAAATAGGGAAGCTGGTGTCAAACAGACAAGTAGAGAGCAACTTGAATAAAATGAGGCTTGTAGAGAAAGGAAATTCATGATTTCGCTTTGTCTGCCAGCCTTTTTTGGTGTTTTTTGGTATAATTAAACTTGATCATATTCTGCAGAAAGGAGTTCCTATGTCCAACTATTTATCCGTATCAAGTTTGACCAAATATTTGAAATTAAAATTTGATAAGGATCCCTATTTGGAAAGGGTTTATCTGACAGGGCAGGTCTCCAATTTCCGAAAACGTCCCAACCACCAGTATTTTTCATTAAAGGATGAAAAAGCGGTTATTCAGGCGACGGTCTGGGCTGGGGTTTATCGAAGCTTTGGTTTTGAGCTAGAAGAAGGCATGAAGATAAATGTCATCGGTCGCATTCAGCTCTATGAGCCAAGTGGGAGTTATTCCATTGTCATTGAAAAGGCTGAGCCAGATGGGGTAGGGGCCTTGGCCATCCAATTTGAGCAACTCAAGAAAAAGTTGACCGAAGAAGGTCTCTTTCAGGATCAGTGGAAGCAAGCTCTGCCACAATTTCCAAGAAAGATCGGGGTCATCACCAGTCAAAGTGGGGCCGTGATCCGCGATATTATCACAACGGTGAGCCGACGCTTCCCTGGTGTAAAGATTGTGCTCTACCCGACCAAGGTTCAGGGGGAAGGCGCATCTAGTGAGGTGGTTGCTAATATTCAAAGGGCTAACCAACGGGATGATTTGGATGTCTTGATTATCGGTCGTGGGGGTGGTTCGATTGAAGACCTCTGGGCCTTTAATGAAGAAGCAGTGGTGCGAGCCATTTTTGAATCGCGGCTTCCGATTATCTCCAGTGTTGGACATGAGACAGATACGACTCTAGCCGATTTTGTAGCAGACCGACGAGCCGCTACTCCGACAGCCGCTGCTGAATTGGCCACTCCAGTAACGAAGTTGGATCTCTTGTCCCATTTACAAAAGCAGGAAAATCGCATGGCAACAGCTATGTCCAATCGCTTGGCCTATAATCGTGAACGCTTGGCCAAATTAAGCCAATCGGTTATTTTTAGACAGCCTGAAAGACTCTATGATGGCTACCTGCAAAAGATTGACCAGTTGCAATTGCGATTGAAACAAGGAATGCGTGATGCTTATGGACAAGGGGCCAATCAACTGCAAGGTTTGCGTCATCGCTTAGAGGCCATGTCTCCTTTGCATCGCATCGAGCGATACCAGGACCGCCTGCTACAAGATAAGAGAATCTTAACCAACCGAATGGAACAAGTTTTAAAAGAGCAAAAAATCAAGGTGCAAGGCTTATCAGAAGCCCTCTTGATGCTCGATACGAGTCGGATTATTGCGCGTGGCTATGCCATGGTCAAGGAAGGAGATCAGGTTCTAGATTCGGTTGCGAAAGTAACAGAAGGGGACCCGCTATCACTCATCATGAGAGATGGCCAGTTAGAAGTAGAGGTAAAACATGTCGAAAGAAAAGAAATTTGAAGAAAATTTAGCAGATTTGGAAGCCATCGTCCAAAAATTGGAGAGTGGAGATGTGGCTCTTGAAGAAGCCATTACAGAATTCCAAAAAGGAATGAAGTTGTCAAAAGAATTGCAAGATACCTTGGATCAAGCAGAGAAAACCTTGGTCAAGGTCATGCAAGCAGATGGTACTGAAGCGGATCTAGCATGAGACAAGAAGAAAAACGAAATAGAGTAGAGCAAGCGGTTCGCTCTTTTTATGAGGAGAAAGCCGTTGCCCCCCATTTAGTGGAGTCGGTCCTTTATTCGATCCAGGCAGGTGGAAAACGCCTGCGCCCCTTGCTCCTTCTAGAATTGTTAGAGGCCTTTGGACAGGAATTGACAGAGGCTCATTTTCAAGTGGCAGGGGCTTTGGAGATGATCCACACAGGAAGCCTTATTCACGATGATCTGCCAGCCATGGACAATGACGATTACCGTCGGGGGCAATTGACCAATCACAAGAAATTCGGAGAAGACCTGGCGATTTTAGCAGGGGATGCGCTTTTTCTCGATCCCTTTGGAATGATAGCTGCAAGTGCCCTTCCTGATGAGGTCAAGGTCTCTTTGATCCTTGAATTGTCGGATGCTTCCGGTAGTCGTGGAATGGTAGCTGGCCAAGTCCTTGATATGGAAGGGGAGCACAAACAGCTCACACTAGCAGAGTTGCAGACCATCCATGCCAATAAGACAGGACGCCTCCTTGCCTATCCTTTCATCGCAGCTGGTTTGATTTTAGAGTTGCAAGCAGACATTGCTCAGCTCTTAGAAAAAATCGGGAAAAAATTAGGCCTGGCTTTTCAAGTGCGGGATGATATTTTGGATTTGGTAGCTGATTTTGAAGCTTTGGGTAAGACTCCTCAAAAGGACTTAGTAGCTGAAAAATCGACCTATCCAGCCCTGTTGGGATTGGAAGAATCAAAAGCTTTGCTGACAAGCGAATTAGACGCTTGCGAGGACTTGTTGGATCAGATTACAGCTGCTTGCAACTTTGATCCGCGAGCGATCAAGAAATTAATAGAAGGATTACGAATAGATGGCTAAGGAAAGAGTGGATGTATTAGCCTATAAACAAGGCCTATTTGATACCCGCGAACAAGCCAAAAGAGGGGTGATGGCAGGTCTTGTCGTTGCCGTTATCAATGGTGAGCGCTTCGATAAACCGGGTGAAAAAATTGATGAAGCAACCGAGTTGAAATTAAAGGGTGAAAAGCTCAAATATGTCAGCCGGGGCGGTCTTAAATTAGAAAAAGCACTGAACCAATTTGGTTTATCTGTAGAGGGTAAAATTACGATTGATATTGGAGCTTCTACAGGTGGCTTTACAGATGTCATGCTGCAAAACGGAGCCAGCCAGGTCTTTTCGGTGGATGTCGGGACCAATCAGTTGGCCTGGAAATTGCGCAATGATCCTCGGGTGGTCTCGATGGAGCAGTTCAATTTCCGCTATGCCGAGCCAGATGATTTTGAAGCGACACCGAGCTTTGCGAGTATCGATGTCAGCTTTATTTCCTTGGACTTGATTCTGCCAGCCCTTCACCGGATTTTGGCAGAAAATGGACAAGTCGTGGCCTTGGTGAAACCTCAGTTTGAGGCAGGACGCGAGCAGATCGGGAAAAATGGGATCATTAAGGATCCTAAGATTCATTTAGCCGTTCTTGAAAAGGTCGCTGCTTTTGCAGGGACACATGGCTTTGCGGTAATGGGAGTAGATTATTCCCCTATCCAAGGAGGCCATGGCAACATCGAATTTTTGATGTATCTAGAAAAAAAAGAAGAGAAAACAAAGCCAACTACAGAGCAGCTGGAGGCTGTTGTGGAGCTGGCACACAAGGAATTTAAACATGAAGAGTAAGAATATTAGATTAGAAAAAATTCGCCGCTTCATTCGCGATCATGAAGTGGGGACGCAAGAAGAGATCGTCGAACATTTGAAAGAAGAAGGCATCTCAGCAACCCAAGCGACGGTGTCACGGGATATCAAAGAATTGGGCATCGTAAAACGCCCTCTAAAAGACATGACCTATGTCTATGAATTGCCACGTAAGCACCACCAAGGGATCGGGATGATCGAAAGCAATATCTTGTCTCATCGTCGGATGGGAGAATATGTCAATTTCACCATGGTTCCAGGTACGGCTCCTTTAGTCAAACGTCGCTTGCGAGAGATTTATAAGGATCATATCTTTAGTATTGTTGCAGATGATGATACAATCTTGCTGATCGCCTATTCAGCTCCAGAAGCAGAGAATATCCTCAAATCAATCTTTGGGTGGTAAGAGCCTATGCTATTAGAAATTTCGATTAAGAACTTTGCCATTATCGAAGAGATTTCCTTAAATTTTGAAAAGGGAATGACGGTACTGACAGGGGAAACGGGTGCTGGTAAATCCATCATCATCGATGCCATGAACATGATGCTGGGAAGTCGTGCAACGACCGATGTCATTCGACACGGAGCCCCAAAAGCAGAAATCGAAGGTCTCTTCACCGTTGAGAACAATCGCCACTTGACGGCTCTCTTTGAAGAACAAGGACTAGAGTGGACCTATGAATTGATCATTCGCCGAGAGATCCTGCAAAATGGACGAAGTGTCAGCCGGATCAATGGTCAGATGGTGAATTTATCGGTCTTAAAGGCAGTCGGCCAACATTTGGTGGACATTCATGGCCAGCATGATCAGGAAGAACTTATGCGGCCCCAACTGCATATCGCTATGCTGGATGAATTTGGAGATGCAGCCTTTTTCCAAACCAAAGACGCGTATCGTCAAACCTTTGAAGACTACAAACGCCTGCGCAAACAAGTAGTGGAACTCCAGCGCAACCAGCAGGAAAATAAGGCCCGTATTGAGATGTTGGAGTTTCAAATTGCAGAGATTGAGGCAGCTGCCTTGGAAGTGGATGAGGACGTGCGTCTGGAGCAAGAACGCCAACGTCTGCTCAATCACAAGATGATTGCTGATACCCTAACCAATGCCTATACCATGCTGGATGCAGAAGAGTTTTCGAGCCTCTCCAATGTTCGCTCAGCCATGAATGATCTGGAGAGCATCGAGGAATATGATCCCAGCTACAAAGAGCTCTCAAGCCAGTTATCTGAAACCTTCTATGCCCTCGAGGACATTACCAAGCGCTTAGAAGATGTGGTCGATGGTCTGGAGTTTGATGGTAATCGCCTCATGCAGGTGGAATCGCGTTTGGATTTGATCCACTCCATCACGCGCAAGTATGGTGGCCAAGTCAAGGACGTCTTGGAGTACCTGGCACAAATCACCAAAGAATATAACCTCCTCACCGGAAGTGACCTCTCGTCTGAGGACTTGGAAAAAGAACTCAAACGTTTGGAAAAGAGTTTGGTCACCTTGGCTCAAGATTTGAGTGATCAGCGGCATGCCCTGGCCCAAGCTTTGGAAAATGAAATCCAGCAAGAATTGGCAGATCTCTACATGGATAAGGCGCGTTTCCAAGTACGTTTTAGCAAGGCTAAGTTTAATCGTGAGGGAAATGAAGCTGTCGAATTTTATATTTCGACCAACCCAGGTGAGGACTTTAAACCCCTTGTCAAGGTAGCATCCGGCGGAGAATTGTCACGCTTGATGTTGGCCATTAAGTCGGCTTTTTCTCGAAAAGAAGGAAAAACCAGTATTGTCTTTGACGAGGTAGATACAGGAGTCTCTGGGCGCGTGGCTCAAGCCATCGCAGCGAAAATTCATAAGATTGGTCAAAATGGCCAAGTGCTTGCCATTTCTCACCTGCCTCAAGTCATCGCTGCAGCAGATTATCAATTCTATATTGAGAAAATCAGTGATGAACACTCAACCGTATCCACAGTACGTTTGCTCAATAGAGAAGAACGAATCGAAGAAATTGCCAAGATGCTCGCAGGAGAGGATCTAACGGAGGCTGCCCGTCAACAAGCAGAGCAACTTCTCAAGCGTTAAGAGAAAGAAGGTTTGAAACAATGTCAACATACTTTGTAGTCGGAGATATTCACGGGAAAGCACAAATGCTAGAAGAGCTCATGACAGAGTGGGATGGAAAAGCTCAATTGGTCTTTTTAGGGGATTTGATGGATCGAGGCGAAAACAGCAAACGATCGATTGAAATCGTAAAAGACTACGTAGACCATCACGGAGCTGTTTGCCTTTCCGGGAATCACGAGTACATGTTTTTAGCTTGGTTGGACAATCCAGAAGAGCGTTATGACCACTACCGAAGAAATGGTGGCGATACGACCATCAACTCTTTGTTAGGACGGCCACTCGATGCTCCTGTAGATGGCATTGCGGATGCGCAAGCAGTAGAAAATGCCGTTCCTGACTTGGTGGCCTTCATCCGTAGTTTGCCTTTTGACTACGAGACAGAGACCTATTATTTTGTCCATGCTGGTGTGGATCTAACCCTTGAAAATTGGCGGGAAACCAGTGATTACCAAAAGGTCTGGATCCGAAAACCATTCCATGAAGCGAAGAATCATACAGGCAAATGGATCGTCTTTGGCCATACACCGATTTATGGACTGCTCAATGAGCCGGTCGGTACCGAAAATCTTTGGATTTCAGATCAGAAAATGGGCGTTGATGGAGGCGCTGTCTATGGTGGAGTTCTCCATGGGCTACTCTTGGATAATCAAGGTATCGTCCATGACTATGTCCTTCACAATACAGGTTTTTCTGCCGCAGACGACTGAGGAAGCAGGAATGGATATCTTTCACTGCAAAACCCCGTGTTTTTTGATATAATAAAAGCAGAACATTCTAGGAAGAGTATAGGAATATATGGCAAATATTAAAATAGTTACAGACTCATCTATTACAATTGAGCCTGAAGTGGTTGAAGAATATGGCATTACCATTGTGCCACTTTCTGTTATGGTGGATGGAGTTCTTTATTCTGACAGTGAGTTGGGTGAAGGGGACTTCTTGCGCTTAATGCAATCTAGCAAAAATCTTCCAAAGACCAGCCAACCACCTGTTGGAGTCTTTGCGGAGATTTATGAAGACTTAGCACTGGATGGATCTCATATCGTTTCGATTCACATGTCCCATGCCTTGTCAGGAACCGTAGAGGCAGCTCGCCAAGGGGCAACCTTATCAGGAGCAGATGTGACCGTGATTGATAGTGGCTTTACAGACCAAGCCATGAAGTTTCAAGTGGTTGAGGCAGCTAAGTTGGCTAAAGAAGGAGCAGATCTAGACACCATTTTAGCTCGTATCGAAGAAGTCAAAGAAAAAACTGAATTGTACATTGGCGTATCTACCTTGGAAAATCTAGTTAAAGGTGGTCGGATTGGTCGTGTTACCGGACTTTTGAGCTCGCTTCTTAACATCCGTGTGGTGATGGAAATGAAGGACCATCAATTAGAACCAATCGTCAAGGGACGTGGAAACAAGACCTTTAAGAAATGGTTGGATGAATTGGTAGAGAAACTATCCCACAGCAAGGTGGCTGAGATCGGGATTTCTTATGCAGGAACACCGGAGTGGGCCAATGAAATGAAGGCTCAGTTGCAATCACTCGTTGAAAAAGCAATCCCTGTTTTAGAAACCGGCTCAATTATTCAAACCCATACAGGGGAGAATGCATTTGCGGTTTTGGTACGCTACCAATAAGCTCTAATAAAAGTTCGAAAAAACAGGTTTAGTACTTGACCTAAAGGTTTTTTTTAGATATGATAATACTGTTAAGGCATGAAGCCTAAAAAATATTGGAGGATTTGTTAAATGGCTAACAAACAAGATTTGATCGCAAAAGTGGCAGAAGCTACAGAATTGACTAAGAAAGATTCAGCAGCAGCAGTTGACGCTGTATTTGCCGCAGTTTCAGAGTACCTTTCAAAAGGTGAAAAAGTTCAATTGATCGGTTTTGGTAACTTCGAAGTTCGTGAACGTGCAGCTCGTAAAGGTCGCAACCCACAAACTGGTAAAGAAATTGAAATCGCAGCTTCTAAAGTTCCAGCGTTCAAAGCTGGTAAAGCTCTTAAAGAAGCAGTTAAATAATTGCATTTTGAAAAGCCATCCTAGATTTCTAGGGTGGTTTTTTTGTTGGACAGCTCTATAGGATAAGGATATAATAGGAAAAAAAAAGAGAGAGAAAAGACCATGCGATTCATTTTAGGACTCTTTGCCTTGTTGTTTATCCGACCTATTTTGTATCTACTGAAAGGGCTGTGGTTTGTACTGGAATTTTGCTTTATGATCCTCGTGGTTAAGATGATCCTAGGAACCGTACGCTGGATGACCAGTTGGATCGGCTGAGAGTAGATGAATCTATTTCAAGCTCGTGAATCAATGTCCACTGGACATAAACTCGCTTTTCCATTTTCAGGCTCGTGAATCAATGTCCGCTGGACATGAACTTGCTTCTCCGTTTTCAGGCTCGTGAAAAAAATGTCCACTGGACATTTTTTTTAATTAAAAGCATTCTAAATAGTGATTTATTTTGAAACATGCTATAATAGGGGTAACGAATCGATTAAATCATATTGGAAAGGGGGAAACATAGTGAACGCATTGCGTCGTCATGAAAAAGAGCGCGTGGAAGAAGTCTTGCAAAATTTGCGTGCCAAGGGTATTCGGATTACTGATACCCGCAGAGCAGTTCTTTCCTATTTAGTGGCGAGTCATGAACATCCAAGCGCTGAGAAGATCTATCGCGATTTATTGCCTCAGTTTCCAAGCATGAGTTTAGCAACTGTCTACAACAATATCAAGGTTTTGATTGATGAGGGTGTCGTTTCTGAGATTAAGGTTCGCAATGATACCACGACCTATTTTGATTTCATGGGGCATGACCATTTGAATGTGGTGTGTGAAAAATGTGGCCGTATCGCAGATGTGGACATTGAAGTTCCAGATCTTCGCGAAGAAGCAGCCAGTCAAAGTGGCTACCAGATCACCAAGACCCAGATGACCGTCTATGGCATTTGCCCTGACTGTCAAAAACAATGATAAAGACATTCCATTAGAGCCGTCAGGCTCTTTTTTGTGAGAAATTGCACTTTTCTATGGTCGCCACTAGATTTTTTACTGAAAATCTAGTAGAATAAAATAGATAAACGGGGGAAACCTCGGAGAATAAAAAGGAGATCCATCTAATGGTAAAATTGGTTTTTGCTCGCCACGGTGAGTCTGAATGGAACAAAGCTAACCTTTTCACTGGTTGGGCTGATGTTGATTTGTCTGAAAAAGGTACACAACAAGCGATCGACGCTGGTAAATTGATCAAAGAAGCTGGTATCGAATTTGACCAAGCTTACACTTCAGTATTGAAACGTGCGATCAAAACGACTAACTTGGCTCTTGAAGCTTCTGACCAATTGTGGGTTCCAGTTGAAAAATCATGGCGCTTGAACGAACGTCACTACGGTGGTTTGACTGGTAAAAACAAAGCAGAAGCTGCTGAACAATTTGGTGATGAACAAGTTCACATCTGGCGTCGTTCTTACGATGTATTGCCTCCTGCAATGGACCGTGATGATGAACACTCAGCACACACTGACCGTCGTTACGCTTCACTTGACGATTCAGTGATTCCAGATGCTGAAAACTTGAAAGTTACTTTGGAACGTGCCCTTCCATTCTGGGAAGATAAAATCGCTCCAGCTCTTAAAGACGGTAAAAACGTATTTGTAGGAGCACACGGTAACTCAATCCGTGCCCTTGTAAAACACATCAAACAATTGTCAGACGACGAAATCATGGATGTGGAAATCCCTAACTTCCCACCATTGGTATTCGAATTTGACGAAAAATTGAACGTTGTAAAAGAATACTATCTTGGAAAGTAAGAAAGCAGGATTCGTTATCAATCATAGAAAGCTGACTTCGGTCAGCTTTTTTGCTTGTCTTCCTTAGATCCTAGCTGGTTTTGGGTTTTCAGGGTCTCCTAAAAATGTTATAATAGAGTGTTACTAAATTGGGTTCCATTAGCCCTGAAAGGAAAAGAAAATGACAAAATCATTCTACATCACAACCCCTATCTATTACCCATCTGGTAAATTGCATATTGGTTCAGCTTATACAACGATTGCCTGTGACGTCTTGGCGCGTTACAAACGCATGATGAACTACGATGTTTTCTACCTGACTGGTCTTGATGAGCATGGTCAAAAGATCCAACAAAAAGCAGAAGAAGCTGGGATTACGCCACAAGCTTATGTAGATGGGATGGCCGTTGGAGTGAAAGAACTCTGGCAATTACTCGATATCTCATATGATAAATTCATCCGTACGACAGACGACTACCATGAAAAAGTAGTGGCTCAGGTCTTTGAACGCCTGCTGGCACAAGACGACATCTACCTGGGTGAGTACTCTGGTTGGTATTCAGTCTCTGATGAAGAGTTCTTTACAGAAAGCCAATTGGCTGAGGTATTCCGTGATGAGAATGGCAAGGTCATCGGTGGGGTAGCCCCATCAGGACACGAAGTAGAATGGGTTTCTGAAGAATCTTACTTCCTTCGCCTCAGCAAATACCAAGACCGCTTGGTTGAATTTTTTAAATCACAACCTGATTTCATTACACCAGATGGCCGTCTCAATGAAATGTTGAAAAACTTCATCGAGCCCGGTTTGGAAGATTTGGCAGTATCTCGGACTACCTTTACTTGGGGAGTTCCAGTTCCATCTAATCCAAAACACGTGGTCTATGTGTGGATTGATGCCCTTCTCAACTATGTGACAGCTCTTGGTTATGGTCAAGAAGATCATGAAAACTTTGACAAGTTCTGGAACGGAACGGTCTTCCACATGGTCGGAAAAGACATCCTTCGTTTCCACTCGATTTACTGGCCAATCCTTCTCAAGATGTTGGATATCAAATTGCCAGAACGCTTGATTGCTCATGGTTGGTTTGTCATGAAGGACGGCAAGATGTCTAAGTCTAAAGGGAATGTCATCTACCCAGAAATGTTGGTGGAACGCTTCGGCTTGGATCCACTTCGTTACTACCTCATGCGTAGCCTTCCAGTTGGTTCTGATGGGACCTTCACACCAGAAGACTATGTGGCTCGCATCAACTATGAATTGGCCAATGACCTTGGAAACCTCCTCAACCGGACGGTAGCCATGATCAATAAATACTTTGGTGGTCAAGTTCCAGCTTATGTTGAAAATGTCACAGCATTTGATGCAGATTTGGCTAAGGTGGTTGAAGAAAACATCACTGAATACCACAAGCAAATGAACGCGGTTGATTACCCACGCGCTTTGGAAGCCGTATGGAACATCATCTCTCGTACCAACAAGTACATCGATGAGACAGCTCCATGGGTTCTCGCTAAAGAAGATGGCGACAAGGAACAATTGGCAGCGGTCATGGCTCACTTGGCAGCCAGCCTCCGTGTCGTGGCTCACTTGATCCAACCATTCATGATGAACACCTCAAATGCCATCATGGAACAACTAGGCTTGGGCTTGGACTTCGATCTTGAAAACTTGACCCTAGCTGGCTTCCCTGAAAATGTTACAGTGGTTGCCAAAGGAACTCCAATCTTCCCACGTCTCGACATGGAAGAAGAAATTGCCTACATCCAATCGCAAATGACTGCTGGTAAACCACAAGAAAAAGAATGGATTCCAGAAGAAGTGGAACTCAAGTCTGAAAAAGATGAGATCAAGTTTGAAGAATTTGACAAGGTTGAAATCCGTGTAGCAGAAGTCAAAGAAGTGGAACGCGTCGAAGGATCAGACAAACTGCTTCGCTTCCGCCTAGATGCAGGAGATGGCGAAGACCGTCAAATCCTCTCAGGTATCGCTCAATTCTATCCAAATGAACAAGAATTGGTCGGCAAGAAACTCCAAATCGTGGCCAACCTCAAACCACGTAAGATGATGAAGAAATATGTCAGCCAAGGCATGATTCTTTCCGCGGAACACGGAGATCAATTAACAGTCTTAACAGTTGATCCATCTGTACCAAATGGAAGCATCATCGGCTAAACGATAGACAAAGAAAAAATCATCTAAAAAACTTTCCTTAGGTGAGTACGGACGTCAGCGAACTTCGAAGAAGTTCCATGACTTAGTTTTGGACCCTAGGTTCCAAAACTCCCGAGTGCTAGAAACACAATTGTTTCTAGCACTTTTCTCACGGCGGAAAGTTTCAGTAGATGATTGAATAATTCTAACGAATAAATTTTTTGATTTTTATAAAATTAATTTGATTTGTAAGGAAGAACAAATTGTCTACGCTCTCAAGCACTCCCGCGGGAGTGCTTTTGTTGTATTGATATGGTTCCTATCATTGAGTTTTACAAGGATGGTAGATGAGTCCTATTAGCAATGGATGTTAACGGAGACTTCCGCAGTGAGAAAAGAGAGAGTGGGACAGAAATCAGTAATTCGTTAGAATTCGATTTCGTCGTCCCACCTCCGCACAGTTGAGTAGGGCTGTAAAAGCTGATGAAATCAGCTAGTAGAGCCCACTCAACCACTGCGTCTTGCTCGACAATCCAAAAACAATTGAGAGGCTAGTACTTTTGTCCCAGCATCTCTCGGGAGATTTGAGACAGTAGGCTCAAATATTAGGTATGGAATCCCAAAGGGATTCGCTACCGTCCGTCCTCACCCAAGGAAGGTCTCAAATTATATTTTCCTATTCATCCGGCCGGTATTCTAGGATATCTCCTGGCTGGCAGTCGAGTTCTTTGCAGATGGCTTCAAGGGTGGTGAAGCGGATGGCTTTGGCCTTGCCGGTTTTGAGGATGGAGAGGTTGGCTGTGGTGATGCCGATTTTGTCGGCTAGCTCGTTGGATTTCATCTTTCGCTTGGCTAGCATGACATCTAGATTGACGATAATCATGGCAACCTCCTTAAATGGTTAGCTCATTTTCTTCAGCAATCTCAATACCTCTCTCTAAAATCTTGCCAGAGACCCAGACGATTGGAACGGCAAGGAGAAGCCCTGTGTTAAAGGTAAATTGGAAAGTGAAGGGAAGGAGATAAGCATTTCCACTGGTTTCAAGTGTGCCAGACATAAAGGACAAGACCAAGAGAATCTTCCAAGCTCGGTTGCAAAGATCAATGTTAGAGTGAGAAAAGATCTTTTCTTGGTAGAGATTTTGGAGGAAGCTGCGAATGGTGATGAGAAGGTAAATATAGATAGCGCTTGAGGCTAGTGGGAAGAGCAGCTGCCAGAGAGGTTGCGGATGTTTGGGGAAGAGTTGGATGCCATTCACATCAAAGGACAAGCGTCCAGTTTGAATGAGATCTTTAAACACTCCCATCCGTGAAAGCAGGTGGACGACCAGTGCAGCCACAGTCATAAAGCCACAGAAGTAAATGAAAGCCGTCAAGACTTCAATGACATTTTTTAAGGTTTTTGAGTTTTTCATCGCAAGCCTCCTTGAAGTTTATTTATTTTTCACTTATAGTATACTCCTTATAAAAAATTAGTCAATAAAAATATATCGAAAAACGATAAAAAAATTCTTTTTTACGATGATTTTAAAAATATTTTACAAAAAGTATATATTTTTAAATAAAAAGTATATACTTTTTAAAATTTCTGTGTTATAATGAATTCATAAAAGAAAACAATTAATTCATTCAAGGAGGCAAATCTAATGAAAAAAGGTTTGTTAGGATTAGGAGCTGCAACTCTTGCAACTCTATTATTAGTGGGATGCTCAAATGGAGAGTCTAAGGATAGCGGGAAAGAAACCATTACTTTCATCAACCATCGGACAGACTGGGAAACAAATGGAAAATGGGATGAATACATTAAACAATTTAATGAAAAAAATCCTGATATCAAAATTGAGGTCCAAACGATCACAGACTATGCGGGTCAAGTTAAAACTCGTATGAATAGTGATGATTATGGGGATATCCTAATGATTCCATCTGACATTAAACCTCAAGATTATAAGAACTTCTTTGAACCACTTGGTAAAAAAGATGAACTTTCTAAAAAATACCTTGGGATGAATGATCGCTCCTATGACGGTATCAGTTATGGTATTCCAAGTCAAATGAATGCAACAGGTTTGGTCGTAAACATGAAAGTCTTCAAAGATGCAGGTGTAAAAGAATTTCCAAAAACTCCTGAAGACTTTGTAAAAGCACTGAAAAAAGTTAAAGAGCATAATTCAGAAGTAACACCATTGTATACCAACTATGCAGCTGGATGGACATTAACCAACTGGGACTTTGTAAAAGCTGGTGCTGCAGGTGATGCGGACTTCACAAACAAATTGACGACGGACAAAGCTCCATTTGAAGATGGTAAAGTCATGAACACCATCTATAACACCTTGTATACTGTCAGCAAAGAAAAATTGATTGAAGCTGATCCGACAACTTCAGATTGGGAACAATCAAAAGTTGATCTTGCAAACGGTAAGATTGGGGTTATGGTTTTAGGTAGCTGGGCAATTCCACAGGTACAGCAAGCCAATCCTGATAATGCAAAAGATATCCAATATATGGCCTTCCCTATGACGGCTCCTGATGGCAAACAATACATGACAGTTACAGGAGATTACAACTATGGTATTAATAAGCATAGTAAACACAAAGAAGCAGCTCGTAAATTCTTGGATTGGTTGGTGAATGAATCTGACTACGCTAAGGACAATGGTGGTCTCCCAACTGTGAAAGGTGCGGATTATCCAGCATCATTGAAAGCAAGTCAAAAAGCTGGTGTTCAATTGCTTGAAGAAAATCCAGCTCCAGCAGGAAAAGAATCCTTGTTTAGTGATATCAATGATGAATCACAATTAGGTATTGGTTCTACAGATAAAGAAAAACAACGTATCATCGATGCTGCTATTGGAAACTCAAAAGAAAGCTTTGATGATATTATGAAAGACTTTAACAAACGCTGGTCAGAAGCGATTGAAAAGGTTTCACAAAAATAGGATGATCACCAGCTGGCAGAGAAAGACGAAATAAGAGTTTGACCCTGTCAGCTTTTGATTTGGAGGAAGAATATGTTTAAAAGTACATCAAAAAGAGATCGAGAAAAACGGTTGATTATCTTTGCCTTTACGATTATTCCAGTCGCATTGATTTTGACGTTTTCTTACTACCCTCTCTTCAAAATGTTCCAATATAGCTTGCAAGATTGGAACGGCTATAGCACAAATGCTAAGTATGTTGGTTTTGAAAACTATAAAACGGTTTTAACCAATCCAAATTACTTTACTGTATTTAAAACCAGTTTGTATTACTTCATTGCAACCTTTTTCCAATTAGCAGTAGCTCTATTGTTCGCGACCATTCTTTCTTTCAAAGTGAAATTTGCGAATTTGTGGAAAGGAATTCTTTTCTTCCCTTATCTACTAAATGGGGTAGCTATTGGTTTCATTTTCCTTTATTTCTTTAAAGGAAACGGAACCTTGGATACAGTGTTGAAAGCTATCGGATTGGGAGATCAAATCCATCTCTGGCTTGGTGATCGTTCGATCAACAATATTTCTCTAGCCTTTACCTCTGTATGGCGCTATACTGGATTTAACTTCTTGGTCTTCTTAGGAGCGATTCAATCTATCAATCCAGAAGTTTATGAGGCGGCAGAGATTGATGGTGCAAACCGTTGGGATCAGTTCCGTTATATCATTGTCCCTAGTATCCGCAATATCATTTTCTTAAATATTATTTTGGGTGTCAGCGGATCATTAAGCGTATTTGATATCCCTTATATCATGACTGGTGGATCAAATGGAACAACGACCTTTGTGATTCAAACCATTGATACGGCCTTCAAATACAATAAAGTGGGACTGGCATCTGCAATGGCAATTATTCTCCTTGTGATTGTGATTGTTGTCTCGCTCGTTCAAAAAATGGCAACGAATGAAAGGAAGTAAGGAATGAAACAGAAAGTCTCGATAGGGAAGGTCCTTCAATATGTGATTTTGGTGGCAGGAGCCATTGTGGCCCTTCTTCCAATCCTAGTGGTCTTTATTGGATCTTTTAAAACAAACAAAGAATTCCTAAGCAGTGGAGTTTTGGATTTGCCAAAATCATTTGATTTTTCAAATTACAAAACAGCCTTTGTGAATGGCCAAATGCTCTTAGGATTTAAAAACACCTTGTTTATCTTTGTGGTGAGTATGGTTGGGAAATTGACCCTCGCTTCTATGTTTGCTTATGCGATGAGTCGATTTGAGTTCAAGTTGAAAAAACCCATTTTGATGCTCTTTGTTTTGGCTATGTTGATTCCAGGGATCACCAGCCAGGTAGCAACCTTCCAAATCATTAATGGTCTTGGACTATTTAACAAAATCTGGTCAGTTATCCTCTTGAACTTGGGAACAGATGTCATTTCTGTTTATGTATTCTTACAATACTTGGATGAGATTCCTGTTTCCCTTGATGAATCGGCATTTTTAGATGGTGCTAGCTACTTTGGAATCTTCTGGAGAATTATTCTTCCAAACTTAAAAGCACCAATCGTAACCATGTTAATTATCAGTGGAGTCGGTGTCTACAATGACTTCTATAGCCCCTTCTTGTACATGCCAGACCGCAAATTAAAAGTTATTTCAACAGCCTTGTTTGCCTTCAAGGGGCCTTATGGGACAAACTGGCCAGTCATCTTGGCAGGGGTTGTGATTGTCATCCTTCCAATTTTAATCGTCTTCTTATCCCTTCAGAAATATATTTACAATGGGGTTTCTGGGGCTGTTAAGTAGGAGAAACTTCATCTTAGAAAAGGAAATCAAGTATGGTGGAAAAAAGATCCAAACTAAAACAATTGATTGAAAAAATCTATTATGTTGGTAAATTATCTGTTTTGTTTTGGGTTAGTCTCTTTCGAAAGGGATTGGTCTATGCGTGGGTTGCTACCATTCAAAACTGTTTAGAATGCGCCCAAGAACGGTACATAGAAGACGAATCTATCTGGAAATGGTCAGGGAAAAAAAGAGAACAAACCCTTATTACCTATATGATTTCCTTTCTAATGACCCTGACATTTTTCGGAATTTTTGCATCGTGGATGTCCATGATGCGACAAGTAAGCGAGCTTGCGATTACGGCCTTTGTCTTCTCGAGCATCCTTTGGTGTATTCTCTTCTTATTTGCGACTGCTTTGGCCTTAGGCAAGGGAGGAAAAGAAGAGACTAACTTCTCGCTCTTTCGAAAAGATCCCTTGTTTGCTATTACCTTGTTTCTAGGCTTGTGTGCAGGCATTTGGTTTTCACTCACAAAAAATATTATTGGTTGGTTTTTATTTCCAGGTTTGTATTTTTACCTTGTCATCTTGGTGAAAAAGATGAAGGTGCAGTAAGATGATTTTTATTCAGGAAGAACAACAGGTTTTTCATCTTCAAAATAAGTATTTTAGCTATATCTTTCGTGTGATGGAAGAAACAGGGATTTTAGAACAACTCTATGTTGGAAGTCCCATTCCAGAATTGGAAGATTACGAACTCTTTATTGAGCGGGAGATTCGTCCGGGCAATAATTTAGTCGAAGGTAGTCTCTTGACCTCTCTTGAAACCATTAAGCAGGAAATGCCTGTTTTTGGAACAACTGATTTTCGCTATCCAGCGATCGATTTGGAAAGTGAAGCGGGAGACCATGTTTTCCAATTCACCTATCAAGGCTATAGCATAAGGGATGGAAAAGAAGTGTTAGAGGGGCTTCCAGGAAGCTTTGCAGATGCGCCGGATGCCCAGGTATTAACCATCCATCTCAAGGATCGTTATGAAGAACTTTATCTAGACCTTCGCTATACCGTCTTCCAAGATTTGGCTGTCTTGACGCGGCAACAACAAATCAGAAATCAGAGTGGACAAAACTTTAACCTTCATCAATTGGCCTCATTGAGCCTCGATCTTTCAAATGAAAACTATGAATGGCTTCATTTAGACGGAGCATGGGCAAAAGAAGCCCACTTGAAACGGGATAAGATTCACACAGGCGTTCAACAGATCTCAAGTACTCGAGGAGCAAGTAGTCACATGCACAATCCGTTTTTAGCGGTCTGTGAGCCGACGACAACAGAAACACGCGGTCAAGCTTTTGGTTTCTGTCTCCTGTATAGTGGGAATTTCCTTGCTCAAATCGAACGAGATAATTTTGATGTTTTACGGATTCAACTGGGGATCAATCCCTTCCAATTCAAATGGAAGTTGGAGGATGGTGAAAGCTTTGACAGCCCAGAAGCAGTGATGGTCTATCGTCAAGACGGACTAAATGCAATGAGTCAGACCTTCCATCAGTTCTTCCAGAAACATCTTGTTCGTAGTAGCTGGCGAGATACAAAACGCCCAGTTTTATTGAATAATTGGGAAGCAACTTATTTTGACTTTGATGAAGAAAAGTTGCTAGAAATTGCGAGGGAAGCAAAAAATTTAGGGGTGGAACTCTTAGTACTGGATGATGG
This sequence comes from Streptococcus sp. SP1, assembly GCF_030440005.1. NCBI lineage: Bacteria > Bacillati > Bacillota > Bacilli > Lactobacillales > Streptococcaceae > Streptococcus > Streptococcus sp. SP1. Next base: position 123,908 of record NZ_JAQFJJ010000004.1, on the reverse strand, counting down.
CTGGTTCGGTGACCGAAATCGAGACGAAGGTTCATTGGGGAACTGGGTGATCAACCGTAAAAAACTTCCTGGAGGGCTCGAGAAACTTTCGAAAACCCTGCATGATGAAGGACTCTTATTTGGACTGTGGTTTGAGCCAGAAATGGTTTCAAAAGATACTCCATTGTATCAAGAACACCCGGAATGGATCATTGGGCAAGGTCAGAAAAATATTTCGCATGGACGCAATCAGTATATCCTCGACTTTGGGAATCCTCAAGTAGTGGAAGAAATCTTTGGACAAATGGATCAGATTCTTTCTCAAGTGGAAATTGATTACATAAAGTTGGATATGAATCGCTATATTTCAGAAGCCTTCTCCAATCATTTACCAGCTGATCGACAAGGTGAGGTCTGTCACCGTTATATTTTAGGGGTCTATCGCTTGTATGAAAAGCTGATTCAAAAATACCCTCACATCTTAATTGAATCCTGTGCGGGGGGAGGGGCTCGTTTCGATGGAGGTATGTTGTATTATAGTCCACAAATTTGGGCTAGTGATGATACGGATGCTATCGAACGTATTCAAATCCAATCGGGTCTGTCGATGATTTATCCAATTGCCTCTATGGGATCACATGTTTCAGCTGTACCGAATCACCAAGTGGCTCGGATTACGAGTTTGGAGATGCGTAAGAATGTAGCACTGTTTGGTAGCTTTGGCTATGAATTGGACCCAACCAAGCTGGAACCTGAAGAAAAAGAACAAATCAAACTAGATATTAAAGAATACCAATCTTATCAAAACTTAATCTATACAGGAAACTTCTACCGTTTAGAAACAGGAGATTCTAATCGTAAGGCCTGGATGGTGGTTAGTCAAGACCAAAAAGAAGCCCTGGTTGCCCATTATCAAATTTTGGCAGAACCAAATCCCAATTACAAACGTTTGAAATTGCAAGGTTTGCTTGCGGATGGAAAATATCATGTCAGTGAGAAGAGAGTGGATCAAGTACGGACAGGCGCTGATTTAGAAGCGATTGGACTATTGTTGAACCAAAATTATATTGGACGTCAAAATGACTTCTGGTCGCGAGAAATGCCTGGTGATTTTCATTCACGTTTATTTTATCTAAAGATGATAGAATAAGGAAGATCTAGAATAATAAAGAGAGTTGAGTGAGACAATGGAAAAATATAAAGTCATTGCAAATGCAGTTCGAAAGAAAATTATTGAAGGGGAGTATTTGCCTGATCAAAAACTCCCTTCAGAAAAAGAAATGGGTGAGACCTTTCAAGCGAGTAAACTGACCATAAAAAAAGCAATTGATATCCTTGTCTCAGAAGGTTTAATTGTCAAACGTCGTGGATCGGGGACTTTTGTTAAATCACTCTCCATTGAAGAAATGGAACGCTTGATTGTAGATAACCAAATGCGTGGAACCTCTGCCTTTCATCCGGATAAGGAGGTTACCAGTAAAATTCTTCAATATGAAATTGTTCCGGCTACAGAAAAGGTGGCTAGTAAGTTGAATATTCCTATGGACACGCAAGCGTATGAAATTTATCGTGTCCGTTTGGTGAATAAGCAACCAACCGTTATTGAAAAAACCTTTATGCCAGTGTCTATTATTCCTGGATTGAGGAAAACAGATTTGGAAGGCTCCATTTATACGTATATCGAAGATAAATTAGGGTTGTACATTGAAAGTGGGCACCGAACGATTTCTGTACGAAAAGCAAATGACATTGAAGTAGAAGAATTGCAACTGGAGACAGGGGATCCTGTTGGAGTAGCAGAACAGATCGGCTTTTTAAGTAATGGTGCTCCGTTTGAGTATTCAATCAGTGTACACCGCTACGATCAGTTCTCTGTAGAAATGATGGTCAAGCATTAAGAGGAGTGAATCATGGGAATTTTAGCATTTGATATTGGAGGGACAGCTGTCAAATATGCTCTCTATGAGGAGCAGGGGTTAAAAGAAACTTCTTCTTTTCAAACTCCAAAAAACTGGGAAGAAATGAAAGCCAATCTCTATCGGGTCTTTGAAAGTTATGCTGGTAGGTCGATTGAAGGAGTTGCATTTTCAAGTCCCGGAACAGTGGATGCTGTTCTTGGAGAAATCCGAGGGAAAAGCGCTGTTCCTTATCTTCATAATTTTCCTATTCTCAAGGAATTAGAGGACTTGTTTTCTCTTCCCGTATCGATTGAGAATGATGCCAACTGTGCAGCCCTAGCAGAAGTAGAATTTGGCGAGGCAAAAGAGAGTACCAATGCAGCCTTCTTCATCATTGGGTCTGGGATTGGTGGGGCTATCGTGATCAATCGTGAGCTCTATAAAGGAAGCTCCCTCTTCGCAGGGGAATTTGGTTATATGCTTCAAACCGCCAAGGATTCCTTGAGCATGCTGGCTAGCCCAGTGAATGTAGCTGGAACCTATTCAAAAGCAGTAGGCCTTTCACCTTCTATATCAGGAAAAGAACTGTTTGAAAGAGCAGAAAAAGGAGAAGCAGGAGCGATCGAAGCGGTCTGCCACTTGTATGATGAGTTGGCACGTGGCATTTACAACATTTTGTTTGTTTTCAATCCAGATGTGGTGGTCATTGGAGGAGGCATCTCAGTGAGACCAGACCTTTTGGAGAAAGTGGATTCACGTGTGAAGGGACTATTAGAAGAAAATGGTATAACGGATCTCCCTTATGAGATCAAGATCTGTCGGTTCCATAACGATGCTAATCTCTTAGGAGCTGTTGCGAATTTTAAAAAGAGGGCCTAAAATGAAGATCTTAGAAACAGATCGCCTCGTTTTTTTCGGTGATAGTATCACAGAATGGGGACGAGACCGGAGTCAAGCCTCTGATTTGGGAACAGGATTTGTCCACTATGTGGGAGAAGTATTGAAAAAGAAAGTTCCTCACTTGGCTATTTATAATCGGGGCATTGGTGGAGACCATCTTCAAGACTTGCTAAATCGATTGGAGGACTGTACTAGCCTTCAGCCCACCAAGGTGGTTTTGTTGATTGGCATCAATGATGTTTGGCATCAGGTAGGGCAGCCAGATTTTGGAAGTCGCGAAATCAATGCAGTATTCGAGTCGAACTACCGGATTTTGTTACAAAAATTGCAGGAGGCGGGTGTCGAAGACATTCTATTGTTGGAACCGTTTGTATTACCATTTCCAGAGGATCGGCTTACTTGGAGACTTGATTTAGATCAAAAAAGGCGGGTTGTAAAAAAGATGGCCCAGGAATTCCAGTTTGAATGGGTAGCACTAGATCATCTGCTCAATGAAGAAGCAAAATGTGTTGGAGCCCAAGCCTTGACAGGAGAAGATGGAGTGCATCCAACTCCTTTAGGGGCTCGCATCATAGCCGATCAAGTGCTTTCCTGTCTTGAGGTGATGGTATGATCAATCAAGAAATAGCTTATGAGCAATGGGGCTCTTATCGTAGTCCTTATCAAAAACCAGCAGACTTTGATGCATTTTGGCAAAAGGCCAAGCAAGAAGTTGAAAATCTTAGTTTAGCCTTTCAATTAACTCCCTATCCCTTGCCTTCTAAACTAGTGGAAGCCTTCGAATTGCGCTTTCAGGGAGTTGGAGAAGCTGAGATTTATTGTCAATATCTGCGTCCTAAAAATAGTGAGGATAAAAAACTTCCGGCTCTTCTTCAGTTTCATGGTTACCATGTGAGTAGTGGTGATTGGAGTGACAAGGTAGCATTAGCTGCTGAAGGAATTGCAGTCCTTGCGTTAGATGTCAGAGGTCAAGGTGGAAAGTCACAGGACCGTTTGGTCACAACGGGTGGAACTTTAAAAGGCCATGTGATCCGTGGTGTGGAGGATGGCCCAAACAATCTATATTACAAAAAGGTTTATCAGGATCTTTATCAGTTGACGCGCATCTTGCAGCAGATGGAGGAGATTGATCCTCAAGAGATGATGACCTATGGGGTTTCCCAAGGAGGAGCCCTAGCATTAGTGGCTGCTGCTTTAAGCCCGTCCATCAAGAAAGCCTTTGTTCAGTATCCGTTTTTAAGTGACTTTCGAGAAGCCTATCACTTGGACCAAGGACAATCGGCCTATGAAGAATTAGCTTATTGGTTTCGATTCCGGGATCCATTACACAAAAACGAGAAAAAATTTTTTGAAACATTAGACTATATTGATATAAAGAATTTTGCACCTTGGATTCAGGCTGACATCTTTTGGGGAATGGGATTGGAAGATCGCATCTGTCATCCCAAATTACAATTTGCAGTATGGAACGAGTTGCAAACGAAGAAAGAATTAAGCTGTTACCCAGAGTATGGTCACGAATACCTACCAGGATTCAGCGATGAAATGAGAAAGAGAATCATAGAACAATAAGGAGATAATGGTGATGAAACAATTTCCAGAAAATTTTTGGTGGGGGGCTGCTACATCAGGACCTCAAAGTGAAGGACGATTTGATAAAAAACATAGCAATATGTTTGACCATTGGTATGACATTGAACCCGAAGCCTTTTATAACTACGTAGGACCGGATACAGCATCCAACTTTTATAATAGCTACGAAGATGACATTGCTAAAATGAAAGAAGTTGGTTTAAACAGTTTACGAACTTCGATTCAATGGACACGACTCATTGATGATTTGGAAACCAATACGGTTGATCCTAAAGGAGTGGACTATTACAATCGCGTGATCGATACCTTCCTTGCAAATGGAATCCGCCCAATCTTTAATCTCCATCATTTTGATTTACCAGTAGATCTCTACCATAAATATGGCGGTTGGGAATCTCGTCACGTTGTCGATCTTTTTGTTGGTTTTGCAGAACAATGCTTCAAGCATTTCGGAGATCGTGTTAAAGACTGGGTTGTCCACAATGAACCAATGGTGGTAGTGGACGGTGAATACCTTTATCAATTCCACTATCCAAAATTAGTGGACGGCAAAAAAGCTGTTCAAGTAGCCTATCACCTTAATTTGGCAACGGCTAAAACGATTGAACGCTACCGTGAAAAAGGATATGATAAAGATGGCGGTCGTATTGGAACAGTTTTAAACTTAACTCCAACTTATGCTGCTTCAGAGGAAAAAGAAGACCAAGATGCTGCTCACTTTGCTGAACTTTGGAACAATAAGATGTTTTTAGAGCCTGCTGTACACGGGCATTTCCCAGAAGAATTGGTTGCTGTTCTGAAGAAGGACGGGGTATTATGGCAAACAGAAGAAGGCGATGAAGAATTGTTCCGAAACAATACGGTCGATTTTCTGGGTGTGAATTTCTATCATCCAAATCGGGTTAAGAGACCAGATATTTCTCCTGATTCTGTTGGAGACTGGATGCCAGGCCGTTACTTTGATAACTATGATATGCCAGGCCGTCGCATGAATATCGACAAGGGCTGGGAAATCTATCCTAAAGCGATCTATGATATTGCTTTGAATGTTCGAGACAATTATAAAAATATTCCATGGTTTGTTTCTGAAAATGGGATGGGAGTCTCACGTGAAGAACGATTTATGGATGAACATGGACAAATTCAGGATGACTACCGGATTAACTTTATCCAAGAACACTTAGAATGGTTACACAAGGGGATTGAAGAAGGTTCTAATTGCTTTGGCTATCACCTTTGGACGCCAATTGATTGCTGGTCTTGGACCAATGCCTACAGAAATCGCTATGGCTTGATTTCGAACAATATTCACACACAAGTGAAGACGATCAAGAAATCAGGTTACTGGCTCAAAGAAGTGATTGAAAAAAATGCGATAAATTAAAAAGAAATAAGAGAAAATAACTTATCTTGCAGATGCTGTTGAGCCTAGCAAGGGCGTTGTTTTCTCTTTTTTAAAAAAATGAGGAAAATCAAATGAAACAAGGGATGAAAAAGCAATTAGTGTTGAGTGCAACAGTGAGTGGGATCTTTTTATTTTCTCCAGTTGTAATAGCAGCTGAAGAGCAGAATGCTCCTACCGTTGAGGAGGTTACTGGAGGCGATCAAGTGAGTTCAGAAAATAGTTCAGGAACGGCTGCATTATCTGAAGCAACTCCTTCGCAGGGAACACCAACTGTTACAGCCCCAATATCAGAAGATACAGCGACTGGTCAAACTAGTGAGACTAGGCTACTCGCAATGACAGATGATCAGGCTAGTCAAGAAACCAAAGAATTGTATGCCTACTTAAAAGACCTGAACAAGAAGAAGGATATTCTGTTTGGCCAGCAACATGCATTGGATGAAGGGGTGACTTTGACCTCTGAAGGATCTAGAGCGGGTTCGACAGACTCGGATGTAAAAAATGCTGTTGGAGACTATCCAGCTGTTTTTGGCTGGGATACCTTGAGTCTTGATGGTTACGAAAAACCTGGTGTATCTGGAGATCTGAAACAGAGTATTGCGAATGTAAGCCAATCAATGAAGACAGCCCATCAACTGGGCGGGATTATCACCATGAGTACCCATCCTCATAATTTTGTGACAGGTGGTGATTTTAATGATACATCAGGAGATGTGGTCAAAGAAATTCTACCTGGAGGTTCCAAAAATGAACAATTTAATCAGTGGTTAGATCGTATCGCAGAGTTGGCCCACAGTCTTAAAACAGACGAGGGACAAACTATTCCAGTTATCTTTCGGCCATTTCATGAACAAACAGGAAGCTGGTTCTGGTGGGGAGAAAGTACGACCAATCCGGAGCAGTATAAGGCTTTGTATCGCTATACTGTTGAATACTTGCGAGATCAAAAAGGAGTTCACAACTTCTTATATACCTACTCACCAGGAGCTGGGAATGACCGTTATTTTAAGACCTATCCTGGGGATGCTTACGTGGATGTGTTAGGAATCGATAGTTACGATGATAAAAACCAACCTGGTTCAGACAGTTATATCCAAGCTTTAAAAAAGGATACAACCATGTTGGTAAAAGAAGCGGAGGCACGAAATAAAATAGCAGCTCTGACAGAGTTTGGTTATAGCGCACAAGGATTGAAGAATACTGGTAATACCTTAGATTGGTATACTCGGATTTTCAATGCTTTACAAAAGGATCCAGCAGCTTCAAAGATTGCCTATATGATGACCTGGGCGAATTTTGGCATGGGAAATAATCTCTATACCCCTTATCGAGATGTCAATGGAAATCTTGGGGGAGACCATGAGTTATTGGCTGATTTCCAAAAATTCTATCAAGATCCTCATTCTGTCTTTTTAAAAGAAGTGGGGACGATCTATGGTACGGGTAAATCATTGCAAACAAGCCCACATATTTCTACACGCTATGTAATACAGCCAGGGAGTGATAGCCTTATCAAGGATCAAACTTTGACTATTGTTGCTAAAGCTAAGACAGAAGATACAAAGGTCACCGCTCGCTTCAATGATCAAGCTCCTGTATCCTTATCTTTAGTCAATGGTTTTTACACTGGAACTATCACACTGCCGGAAAATGTGAAGAGAGAGGTCGCCCACCTTGTATTTGATTATTACCAAGGAGATAAGATTGTTGAAAGTCAGAATTATCGCTTATATATCAAACGAGGAAGCCAACCTCAAGATCCACTAGTCGTGGATGATTTTGAAGATTATTTAGGAGAGCGGGACCTTTTGGAGCGTGCTTACTCATCTAATGGGGATCCTATCGTGATGTCTCTAGAAAAAAGGCAGGGTCAGGATGGTTATCGTCTCGTCTATGATTACCAATTGGATCGAAATGGCTATGCTGGTCGCCAGTTGTCTTTCGATAAGGATTGGTCAGTAGCCAATGCTATTCAATTTGAACTTGATGCAGATCAGCAAAGCAATCGTCATTTGACAGTCCAGATTCAAGTTGGTGGCGTAAGCTTTGAAAAAGACATTGACCTTTCCAATGGAGTTCATGGGCTTGTGACCATCCCTTTGTCAGAGTTTAAGCCAGCTCAATGGGAAAGTCATCAGTCTGCTCAAATCACCAAGGAACGTTTGAAAAAAGTAACGCAATTTGCTCTTTATTTAGGTGGAGATAAAGGAAAAGGGCAATTGAGGATGGATACAATCAAAGCAATCACGGATCCAAATCTTGCTACATTGCCTGAAAAGGAAGCAGACAAGACATATGAAGCGAAACTTTATCCATTTGACCAAGAAAGTACAGATTGGCAAGGAGAAGGACGAACAGTTTCGGATGGAGCCTTACATGCTACCTTAGCTTTAAAGAAAGACGACAAGGCAGAAATAAAGGTGAATCAAATTTCAGATCTTTCCTCCTATGATTGGTATGTTGTACGAGTCAAGGCGAGCCAACCTCTTTCTGCTAAGCTTTTTATCAAAGTTGGGGATAGCTGGCAATGGGTAGATAGTGGGTCTCAAGATCTATCGAAAGATTACAAAGAACTTCGTTTTGATCTATCTAGTATTGAACATCGGGATGCAACGCGAGAAGTCGGAATAGAGTTTTATAAATCTTCTGATGAAGCGGGAGATAGTGAGGTTACAATTGATTATATTGCTTTTGTTAAGAGTCTGGATGAATTGGTAGGCTTGAAACCAAAAGAATTGCCAGAATCACAGCCATCACCACTCCCAGAAAAAGAAGAGTATACAGAGCCTAACAGCCCTGAAGGAGATCCTATAGAGACACAAGCGAAGCCAACCGATGAGAAAGGACAATCTGATTTCAAAGGAGCGACTCAAAGCCCGATCACATCTAAGAAAGAGGAGACGGATAGTCAAAGCCAAGTCTCTAAAGGGACGGTGGCAGATGAAAAAAGTACAGTTTCTAAGGTGATGGAAGTAGAAGAACCCAACTTTGATTCACAAAAACAAGGTCATTCGAAATTGTTACCAAATACAGGTTCTAATCCGTCTCTCTTGGCAATTATTACTGGAATGGTCTTCATAATGCTAGCTGGGTTCATTAAAGTGTTCTATAAAAACGATAAATTCTAGTTTCTAGCTGATATGGTGGAGAGGTAAAACCACTACATAGAGGGGAATTTTACTATACTTTCAATTTAGGGTATACTAGTGTAAAGATCTTATTCCATGGAGGTAGTAAAATGAATCTTAAGTGGAAGAAAAAATACCTGGGACCGATTTTGGGGCTGGTCGGAGCAACTGTTCTGATCGGTGGAGTCTATCTCTACTCTAGCTCCAACATCCAACCAGACCATCAAAAGGAATTTAACCAGACCAGCAAGAAGGTCACCAAGCCAAAAGAAAAAGCCATTGACTTGAGTGGTGACTATGTCTCTAATGAACGGGATGAAGCCAAAATCGAGAAAAAGGGCAAGGCCTGGAAGATCGATTACCAAACAGCTGACGGCAAGGTAGCTGCTGAATTTAGCACGGATTGGAAGGTCGAAGGGTCTAACAAGGTTTCGACAGGCAAGATGAAAAAGTCCGATGGCAATACAGACTTTACCGTCACTGTTCGCGTCTTCAAATACAAGACAGATAAGAAGCCTTTGATCACGGTCACCATGTCTGATAAAAATCCCGACCACGAGATGGTCTTTGCCAACCGGGAGGATTTTTTCAAATCGACAGATCCAAATGATGTTGTCCTTGATGGCAATCTTTCACCGTTTGAAGGTGCTTATTCCAATGATGCCTATGAAAAGGAAATCGCATCTTCCGGTTTTAAACTTTATGGCTATACTCCAGAAGAGTATTACCAAAACAAGACAAATGCCTTTCCAAGCATTGTAAATGGTGAGACCGGCTGGACTTTCTGGAGCGGAGGCACTCGGGCAAGTTACCTGCTCAATAAAGAAAAAGAGCCTAAGAAACGAAAAGGCTATTATGAAGTTTATTTCACTGGAGCCAATGCGACTGCGATCCAAGGGCAAGAGCAAACCTTGTACTTGATCCCAGCAGGTGTGACAGGTCCTGATGGAGTGGTTTCCCAAGAACGTCGGATTTTCTTTGGGGATGTGGCCTTTCGGGATTACCATCTAGAGTGGTGGAAAGCCTACCCGCAACCGAAAAAAGAGAAAGACTTGGATATTGCGGCCATTAACGGAGGCGATTTCTCAAGCCTAGCTGGAACCTGGCGCAATGGCAAAGGTGCTGAGATCGTCATCCAAGCAGATGGGAAAGTCAAGGGCCAAGGTAGCCTCAAGGCCGTTGCGGACTCAGATAAGAAGAGCAAGATCCCTTATGTTGAAATGAAGATGGGTGAGACTGGTGCTGCGATTGGACTGCTGAAAATTGGCTTCCAAAATCCAGATGGAGACCAGTCTGATACCAGCAAGCCACGTCTAGTGGTCACTCAATCTGCAGGCAACTATCCAGCTGATCAATATTTTTACCGTCAATAAAAGAGAGTGGGACAGAAATCGGTCATTCGTTAGAATTCGATTTCGTCGTCCCACCTCCGCACAGTTGAGTAGGGCTGTAAAAGCTGATGAAATCAGCGTAGTAGAGCCCACTCAACCACTGCGTCTTGCTCGACAATCCAAAGACAATTGAGAGACTAGGACTTTTGTTCCAGCCTCTTTTTTTACTGTAAGAAAGGCTCGTGGGGTCTAGGAAATTGTTAGTCTCTAGCATTAAAAGGAAAAAAATGTAAAAAAGGCTTGACAAAGCAAACAAATAGCAGTATTATTAACTAGTTAATTAACCGATTAATAAACTGGTTAATAAAAATGAAAAAAGAGGTGAAGGATGAAAAGGAGAAAAATGAAGGTGCTGGGACTCTTGTTCCTCAGTTTTTTTCTGCTTGCAGCTTGTGGTAGTCAAGGAAATGCAGGCAAGCCCCCTTCTAGAAAAGGTCTCAAAATTGTCACGAGTTTTTATCCCATCTATGCCCTGGTCAAGGAAATCTCTGGGGATCAAAATGACATCTGGATGGTTCAGTCAGGTGCAGGGATCCATGATTATGAACCTTCCACCAAGGAAGTGGCTCAGATCTATGATGCGGATGTATTTGTCTATCATTCTCAGACCCTGGAATCTTGGGCCGGTCGCTTAGATCCTAACCTACAAGGTTCTAAGTTACAGGTGATCGAAGGTAGTCAAGGAATGACACTTGATAAGGTGGCTGGCTTAGAGGATGTCGAGGCTGGGCAAGGAAAAGAAGCCAAGCACCTGTATGACCCGCATACCTGGTTGGATCCTGTAAAAATCGCAGAGGAAGGAAAGATTATCGCCCAGCGCTTGGGAGAGATCGATCCAAAGAATAGGAAGCTCTATCAGGCCAATGCCCAAAAGCTTGAAAAGCGCTGTGAGGAACTAGTAGCCCGCTACCAGCCTGTCTTTGACAAGGCTAAGCAAAAGACCTTTGTGACCCAGCATACGGCCTTTTCTTATCTGGCCAAACGCTTTGGTCTCAAGCAGTTGGGGATTGCTGGGATTTCCCCTGAGCAGGAACCAACCGCCCGGCAATTGGCGGAGATCCAGCAGTTTGTCAAAGATTATCAGGTGAAAACGATCTTCGTAGAGAAGCACACGTCGTCAAAGGTGGCCGATAGTATCGCCAAGGCAACAGGGGCGCGTGTCAAGGTATTGGATCCACTGGAAGCTGATCCGCAAAACGATAAGGATCTATTAGCAAATTTAGAAGAAAATATGGCGAGTTTAGCCAAGGAATTAGAGGAGTAAATCAAGGATGAAGAAAAAGGGAACGATTGGAATTGTAGCAACTTTGGGAATAGGGCTATGTGCCTATGCGCTCAGTCAGCAACCACAAGCTAAGGAAGAGAAAAAGAATCAGATTCAGTATCTACAGGCAGAAAAGAAAGCGTCATCGACTGCCTCCAGCAAAAAGGAAGACAGCATCGAAGCAGTCAATGCCAAGGAAAAGACTCAGGCGGAGCAGATTGTCATCAAAATTACGGATGAAGGCTTTGTCACTTCTCATGGAGATCATTTTCATTACTATAGTGGTAAGGTCCCATTTGATGCCATCTTTAGTGAGGAGTTGATTTTGCGAGATCCAACTTATCAGTTGCAGGAAGCTGACATCGTGAGCAAGGTCAAGGATGGCTATATCATTAAACGCGCTGGGAAATACTATCTCTACTTAAAGGATGCTCAGCATACGGTCAATGTACGCTCGATCGAAGAGATTGCCCAACAACAAAAAGGAGGCGCTAAAGAAGAAGGGGAAACGGGATCGTTACAGGCGAGTTCCTCGCATAAAGGGGTTAAAACTCGAGATTTTCGTCAGCCAAGTCAAGCGCTAAAAGAGGGTAAGACCCTTGAAACGCTGACTGCTAAAAACCATTCAGGAGGAGGCTATCGTACGGACGATGGTTATGTCTTTAGCCCTGGAGATGTCATTTCAGATACAGGGGATGGCTTCATTGTGCCCCATGGTGGACATTACCATTATATTCCAAAGAGTGCCTTATCTGCTGGCGAGTTAGCAGCGGCCCTCTCTGTCCTAGGCGGTCAAAGTGGCCACCAGGCTGGAAACTCGTACTTAGCTAGCCCAAGTGTAGAAGCAGGTAAGAATCAAGGGACTCCAAATCAAGCTTCCCCAAGCCTAGGAAAACAAGCGAGCAACCAGGTGTCACCAAGTCCAACCAATTCCCATGTGACACCAACGACTTCTAAACCGTCTACATCGAAACCGAGTCCAAACCTGAGCAATCTGATGGAAGAATTGCAGAAAACACCTCTGTCTTCTCGTCATGTAGAGTCTGACGGTTCTGTCTTTGATCCAAGTAAGATTACCAAGTGGACCGATCAAGGGATTGTCTACCCTCATGGGGATCATTTCCACTTTATCCCTTACAGCTCTCTATCTCCTTTAGAGCGTGAGCTGGCACGGCAATTCCAACTGCTTCGGGCTCAAGGTGCTACTACACCTGCTGAAATAAGTCCAAATCGGCCTTCAAGTCCAAGTACAAAACCAGTTGACCATGAGCACGAGCATGAACATGGGGATAATCATGGGGATAGTCACGAGCATGAACATGGGGACAGTCATGATCACGAGCACGAAGAGGAGCACGATCATGGCTTCCACGCAGACATGGTCATCAGTAAGGACGAGGACGGCTACATGGTGGCTCATGGCAACCATGCCCATTATTTCTATAAAAAGGACCTCTCACCTCAAGAAATCGCTGCTGCAGAGGCAGTATTAGCTGGTAAGAAGGAAGAGGACAAGGGACAGCCACTGACAGATGACGTTGCCAGCTATTCTCGCGATGCCTCAGATGAGGAAAAGATCCAGTACATCAGCAAGACCTATGGTGTCCCTCGTGAGGCCATTAAAATTTCCAATGGTTTCTTTGTCTTTAACAATCCAGACCAAGAATACGATCCGACCCACATCCACCCTTATGCCGTTCGTAAGGAACACGTTCGGATTCCGCTTGAGACGGGCAATCCTGAACTAGACTTTATCAATGAGCTCTATGCAACAGCGCTTCGTTCAGGAATTTCTCCTTATAGCCTTCAGATTGAAAATGGTCAGTTTGTCATCCCGCACGGCGATCACAACCACTACATCAAGGTGCGTTCAGCAGGACTAGCAGACTACTTAGCCCACCGTCTTCCTACCATCCAATCGCCTTTCAAAAAAGGAGACTTGGATAAAAAAGCAGTGGAGGACAGGGTCAACCAACTTTTAGCAGAAAGCCGGACTCTTTACGCTTCTGATCCATTGCAACAACGACGGATTGAGCTCATCTTGGGCCACTTCTTGGAAAATGTCAAGAGTTTCCCAAGTAACTCAACAGAGGGCTATCTTGCCAGTCTTAAGCAGGTTGATGAACAGTACATCCATGCGACTCAAGCGATCAAACCAAAAGAAGAGACAGCCCTCGATCGTCGATACCAGGAATTGCTGGAACAAGTGCGCTTGCTAGACACAGAAGCTTTCCAACTGAAGAAGGAAGGGTTGGTCTCACAACTGCAGGAAGCCTATGCTGCCAAGGACAGCAAGCGTTTAGAGCAGGAAGGGAAGTTATTAGAAGCTGTTCAGGAGATGCAAGATCGGACGGGTGTGACATCGGTCGACTATCTCAAGTACTTCTATCAAAGCTTGAGCGATGCGCGCTTGACACCAGAACTGCGCACCAAGGCGGCAGATCTAGCTTTGAAACTCTATCGGGCCCAAGCCTTTGAAGAAGCCTGGGATGCTAAGACTCACTTTATGGAACTCTACCAAACCAAGCAGGCAATTGACCAGCTTTTCTCTCAAGAAAAAGGCCAAACCTATCCTATTGAAAAAACAGTTTTGGATCAAAAAGGAAGTCAGGCTCCATCTTATAACTTAGCGGTCTATGATTTCCTCAAGGGCTTATATGGAGAGTTGGACAAGGCGACAGAATCCCGTCAACGAACCAGCATCCTGAAAGCCCTCACAGAGCAAATCCAGTCGCTCTTGCCACAAGTCGAAGACCAGGCCAAACGAACTGCCTTTGAAGCAAGTTTGGTTCAGCTAGGAAATGAGACGGATCCAGACAAGGCTATTGCAAGTGGACAAGCTCTGTTACGCGAAATCAGTGATAGCATTGAAAAGCAAAAACAAAAGCAAAGCGAAGAGCCTCAGATTGGGGATGTCGCTCTTTATCAACAGCTCTATAACCAATTGATGGCCTTGCACCAACAATTGCAGGACAAGGGAGCTAGTGATGCGGTATTTGATCGCTTGGAAGCTCTCTTTGACCAATTGGCTAATCCAAAGAGTGACAAAGCAGCCTTACTACAGGCTATCCAAGCCTTCCAGGCAGAGTTAGCAGCAATGCCATCTGCAAGCGAAGCGGGCAAAGCAGCTACCACAGCTGAAACGCCTGTCCCTACAGAAACTCCGGTGGAAAAAGAAGCAGCAGCTTCAGAAGGAAGTAAGCCTGCCACAACTGAGACAGAAACAGAGCCTGCAAGCGCAGCTGTAACAGAAGCAAGCACGCCAGATACTCCATCTCCTCAGAACCAATAGAAAATAGAAAAGAGAGTGGGACAGAAATCGGTCATTCGTTAGAATTCGATTTCGTCGTCCCACCTCCGCACAGTTGAGTAGGGCTGTAAAAGCTGATAAAATCAGCGTAGTAGAGCCCACTCAACCACTGCGTCTTGCTCGATAATCCAAAAATAATTGAGAGGCTAGGACTTTTGTCCCAGCCTCTTTTTGCGTTCTAGTGAATAGAAGAGGTCAGTAGTTGAACCTCACTCCTTGTGCTCAAGACGCAGTGGTGAGGTGGTTTCGACTGCTTGTTTTCGCTTGAAAAATGCGGCCATTTGAACCAGGATACGGGGGACCGTCTGCCATTTTTTCCAGGCTTGAAAGCGGGTGTCGATGAGCTGCTTGGCCAATCGTTCTAGCATTTCCCGCTCGGTTGGATCCAAATCTTGGGCATTTTGGAGGATTTCTTTGGCCTTAGCTAGCTGTTTGAGATCGGTTAGGTCATTGATCGAAGTGATGCCGGCATCCAGAAAAATGCCAAAAAAGGTGTCAAAAAACTTCTTGCGCTCCTCTGCCGATGTTTCGCGAACCCATTGCTTCAAGGTGAGATCGGTCTGCTGGCTATCTGGACTGGTTTCAGAAACGGTCACAAAGCTGTAGTCCTTGATTTCCCAAGTGAAGGCGTCGTGCTGGGCAAAGCCACCAAATGCGCGACTTTTGACAATGGTCGTCAGTTCTGGCACTTCCAACATCATGCCAACGATGGATCCCTGAGGGACAAAGCGACGAATTTTGGGGGACGTCCGCTGGTAGCCTTCAGTTTCGATAATGGCCTTGTTGAGTCCTGGAGCATCGTAGCTGTAGATCGCGTCGACACGTTCAAATAAGGAATCAGCTAGATACGAGCAAGCATAGGTCGCAAGGTTGCCCCCTTTGGAGTGACCAGCCACCAAGAAATGTCCTTTAGGAAATTCTTTCATGACATGTTGCAGGTAGCTGGCTGCGCGCTTCTGAGCTGGAACATGGTCCATATAGGTCATGTGGAAGTCTTCCTTCCAGCCGATCAAGGTGTCATCCGTCCCTCTGAAAACGACCAAATACGTATCCAGACTAAGCCGATAGGTCATGGCCGCAAACTGTTTTTGTACATCGGGATCGTACTCATCGACATAGTTAAGGAGTTTGATGTTCTTAAAGCGCTTTGAACTAGCTAATTCATCGACTAATTGGAGGTGCTGGTTACTCACGATGAAATCGGTTGTCCGGTCGATCAGTTCCATCGCATCAGACAGGCGCACTGGAATCCCTGTTGTATCTCCTTGAGGCACAATGTGTCCAAAGGGCAGATAGGTCAGCTCTGTCAAGGCGAGGACATCCAGCTCCTTGAAGGGGCGGTCATAAATGGAATCGTAGGTCACTTCTTTTAGGTAATCAAAAATAGTCGACATCTGTGCCTCCCGTGTCTTATTTCTTTCAGTATAGCACAAAAATGGATGTAGAAAAAGCGCCTCCTATCAAGAAAGTAGGACTCAGCTTTTCTTTCCCTCTGAAACAGCCTTTTTCTCTACTGTTTAATCTGTTATAATAGGAAGAAGAAAATAAGAAGGAAAGAAAGCCATGCATAAAATTCTCTTAGTGGAAGACGATGAAATTATTCGCCAACAGGTCAAACAATTATTGGAACAATGGGGCTATGAAGTGGTCGCAGTAGAGGACTTTATGGATGTCCTCGGGATCTTTGTCGAAAGTGACCCCCACTTGATCCTCATGGATATTGGCCTGCCTCTCTACAATGGCTACCACTGGTGCCAGGAGATTCGCAAGGTTTCAAAGGTTCCGATCATGTTTCTTTCTTCACGGGATCAAGCCATGGATATTGTCATGGCCATCAATATGGGTGGAGACGACTTTGTCACCAAGCCTTTTGACCAAAATGTCCTCCTTGCCAAGGTCCAAGGGCTCTTGCGCCGCTCTTACGAATTTGGCACGGATCAAAATCTGCTGGAGCACCGGGGAGCCATCCTCAATCTCAAGTCTACGGACTTGATGTATGAAGGGGAAGTCATCAAGCTGACCAAGAATGAATTTCAGATCCTGCGCGTCCTGTTTGAGCATGCAGGCAGTATCGTAGCACGCGATGACATGATGAAGGAGCTCTGGAATAGCGACTTCTTTATTGATGACAATACCTTGTCTGTCAATGTGGCCCGCCTTCGTAAGAAATTAGAAGAGGCTGGCTTGTCAAACTTCATCGAAACCAAGAAAGGCATCGGATACGGGTTGACCCATGAATAAATTTGGAACGATCTTCTGGCAGTATGTGGTATCCCGCAGGCGCCTACTCTATCTATTGGTCATCTTTTTGATCGTCGATTTGGTCTTTGCCTATCTCTTTCCAGAGACAGGGACGGTTTTCCTCTATGCGACCCTAGTGCTAGGCTTTTTTGCCTTCTGTGTCTTGATCTGGGATTTCGCCATGACCTTTCGGGACTACCGCAAAGCCGCACTTTATGAGGAAGTTGAGGTTACCTCACCACTGGAACACCTCCTTTATGAAAAATACACGGAAGAACAGCAGGCGCGCTTGGAGGAAGGGAAGACAGCCCAGGCTAAGTTTAATGACCTGATGGATTACTATACCCTCTGGGTTCACCAGATTAAGACGCCCATTGCGGCTAGTCAGCTCTTGGTGCAAGATGTCGAGACGCCCATTGTCAAGCAGCAGATGGAGCAGGAGCTCTTTAAGATTGACTCCTATGCCAATCTGGTTTTGCAGTATCTGCGACTGGAGAGTTTTCATGATGATCTAGTCTTAAAGCGCGTGTCGGTAGAAGATTTAGTCAAGGAAGTGGTCCGCAAGTATGCCCTCTTTTTTATCCAAAAGAACTTGACAGTGGACCTGCATGATTTGGAGCAGGAGGTCATCACCGATCGCAAGTGGCTCCTAGTCATCATCGAGCAGCTCTTATCCAATAGCCTCAAGTACACCAGCACCGGTGGGATTGAAATCTATTTTAAAGACCAGACTCTCTATATAAAAGATAGCGGGATTGGGATCAAAAATAGCGATGTCCTCCGCGTCTTTGAGCGGGGCTTCTCTGGCTACAATGGCCACCTGACCCAGCAATCCTCAGGGCTGGGGCTCTATCTATCTAAGAAAATCGCAGAGCAATTGGGCCACAGGATCACCCTCCATTCAGAGGTCGGCCAAGGCACGACCGTTGCCATTCGCTTTGAAGAGAAGAAGTTGGTCATGGATTAAGATTCCCCATCTTACAAAAATGTAAGAAATAAACGGCAAAATGAAAGGTTAGGTTATGGTAGCCGCCTTTTATTTTTTATACAATAGTCTCATCAAATGAAGGAGGTCAAGAAAATGAAACTCTTGAAATGGATGAAACAACCCAAAAAGATTAAGAAACCAAATAACCAAACCGATCTGGAAAAGACGGAATTTGGTCTCCAAGTCCTGCAACAAACCCAAGAATTTTTCTTGATCTACTAGTAAAAGGAGAAAAGTATGTCATTACTAGATGTTCAACATATCAAAAAAATCTACAAAACTCGCTTTCAAGGAACGCAGGTTGAAGCCTTAAAGGATATTCACTTCACTGTTGAAAAGGGTGAGTACGTGGCTATTATGGGGGAATCAGGATCCGGGAAATCGACCCTTCTCAATATCCTAGCCATGCTGGACCAACCAACCGAAGGACGGGTCTACCTCAATGGCACGGACACCTCAACCATCAAGAACAAAGACGCATCGAGCTTCCGTCGCGAAAAACTAGGTTTTGTCTTTCAAGATTTTAACTTGCTGGATACCTTGTCCGTCAAAGACAATATCCTTCTCCCTCTAGTTCTCTCACGCAGGCCAGTCAAAGAAATGATGAGCAAGGTCGATAGCGTCAGTCGGGAATTGGGTATTCACCAACTTCTTGAAAAATACCCCTACGAAATCTCTGGTGGGCAAAAGCAACGGGTGGCCGTAGCGCGGGCTATCATCACCTCACCTGAAATCCTCCTTGCGGATGAGCCAACAGGGGCGCTGGATTCCAAGTCTTCAGCTGCGTTACTGGACGTCTTTGAAGATATCAATACCATGGGCCAAACCATTCTCATGGTGACCCACTCAACCGCAGCAGCAGCGCGTGCCAAGCGCGTGCTCTTCATCAAGGACGGGATTCTTTACAACCAGATCTTCCGCGGGGAAAAGACAGAGCGTCAGATGTTCCAAGAAATTTCAGATACTCTGACGATCATGGCAAGTGAGGTGGAGTAGATGTTTCGATTAACTACTAAATTAGCTTGCTCTAATCTCATCAAGAACCGCAAGCTCTATTATCCCTTTGCGATTGCGGTCATTCTCGCAGTGACCATCGCTTACCTCTTTGACTCCCTGACCTTTAATCCCCGCATTTCCGAGCTTCGGGGAGGATCTTCTATAGTGTTCACTCTCAGCTTGGGATTCTTCGTGGTCAATGTTGCGGGAGCCATCATTGTGCTTTATGCCAATAGCTTCGTCATGAAAAATCGCTCCAAGGAGCTGGGCATCTACAGTATGCTCGGCCTTGAAAAACGCCATCTCATCAGCATGATCTTCAAGGAACTCTTGCTTTTTGGCTTTCTAACCATCTCAGCCGGTATCTTGATCGGAGCTCTTTTTGACAAGTTGATCTTTGCCTTTCTCTTGAAACTCATGAAGATGAAGGTCCAGCTGGTATCCACCTTCCAACCTGGGATTGTGGTCTTGGTCTTTGTCATCTTTGGCCTTATCTTTGCCCTCTTGGTTCTTCTCAACGCTTGGCGCATTCTCCGATTGAATGCTCTGCAACTGACACGTGAGAAGGCTAGTGGTGAAAAGAAAGCTCGCTTCTTGTGGCCCCAAACCATCCTGGGCTTAGCCTCTCTCGGTTTTGGCTACTACCTGGCTTTGTCTGTCAAAGACCCCATCATTGCGCTTGTGACCTTCTTTCTAGCCGTTATCCTGGTCATGATCGGGACCTACCTGCTCTTTAATGCGGGGATCACCGTCTTCTTGCACCTGCTTAAGAAAAAGAAGAGTTACTATTACCAACCCAACAATATGATCTCGGTCTCTAACCTCATCTATCGTATGAAGAAAAATGCAGTGGGGCTTGCGACCATTGCCATCCTCTCGACCATGGTGCTGGTGACCATTTCTGCAGCAACCAACATCTATGTCGGTAGCGAAATGGTCAAGAAAATCATGAATCCACATGATTTTTCCATTCAAGGAAAAGGCGTGGATTTGGAGCAAATCAATCAGAAATTTGATGAATTTGCCTCAGAGCACCATCTCGAGATCAAGAATCGTGACCTGATGTCCTATGCTACCTTTGGAGTCGAATCACAAAAGGGCACAGACTTCACCGTCTATCCTGACGATGAGAGCGATGTCAGACCGAGAACAGTCTTTCTGGTCTTTGATGTAGCCAGCTATGAGCAGATGACAGGAGAAGAGGTCGATCTGACTGGCAACCAAGTTATCCTCTTTGCCCATAACAAAGCTCTTAAAGGACAAAAGCAGTTCACTATCAATGGGCAAGACTTCCAAGTTAAGAAAGAAGTGAGCAAGGATTTTATCACCGATCACGTGCCCAACATGTATAACATGCTGACGGAGGATTTCAATTACCTGATCGTACCTGACCTTTCAGCCTTTGTTGCCAAGTTTCCGAACCTTGCTGTCGTTACCCAAATCTATGGTGGTTTCAATGTCAATGTCGATGAAGACCAGCAACTCAAGCTAGCAGCTAGTTATGACAAGATGATCGATGAATTGAGCAGCCAACAGGGTCAAGGAACATTTATCTATGGAGGTAACCGAGCCAATGATGTGGCAGAGTTGAATAGCCTCTTTGGTGGCATCTTCTTTATCGGAATTTTCTTGTCACTGATCTTTATGGTCGGAACGGTCATCGTCATCTACTACAAGCAAATCTCAGAAGGCTATGAAGACCGTGACCGCTTCGTCATCCTCCAAAAGGTAGGGCTTGATGAAGATGAGGTCAAACGGACCATCAACCGTCAAGTGCGGACTGTCTTCTTCCTTCCCCTCATATTTGCCTTTGTCCACCTGGCCTTTGCCTACCATATGATCCGCCTCATTCTTAAAGTCCTCGGTGTCATCAATAGTGGCCAAGTCCTCGTCGTGACCCTCAGTGTCTGTGCTGTCTTTCTCATCACCTACCTGATCGTCTTTTGGATCACCTCTCGGAGCTATCGTAAGATTGTGCAGATATAAGGAAAAAGAAGCTCGAATCAAATTAGAAACTTTCCTTAGGTGAGTACGGACGTCAGCGAACTTCGAAGAAGTTCCATGACTAATTATTGAGCCAAAGGTCTCAATAATTCCGAGTGCCTGAAACATGATTATTTCAGGCACTTTTCTCACAGCAGAAAGTTTCAATATACTCTAAATAATAATTAGAAATCATTTGGATATTTTTGCACAATAGTCCAGCTAAGGTTATTCAAAGAAAAGAATCGTCAATTTTTAAGCTCGCTCATGGCGGGCTTTTTGTGTGAAAACCGACAGCGATTGTTTGTGTTTTTCAAAGAGATACACAAAAAAGACTGAACCAGTAGAGTTCAGTCTTTGTTCGCTTTCGATTAAAGTGATGTTAGGAAAGTCAATCCACCTAGGATGACACCTGCTGAATTTGGGATGATCAAAATCCAGTCTTTTTTAGGTTCCTTGGTCCAACCATAGATAACCCAGATTAAGCAAGAAATAGCTGCTGACAAGGGTTGGAAAGGTTGGGCTTTGTTTCCCTGTAAATTGGCAATAATTTGTGGGATGTAGGCAATGAAAACGATAATCCCAATAAAGGCACCGATCGAGCCAACGATTTGGTTGATTTTTTGTTTATTCATAAATTTCACCTCTGTGTATCAAAATAGCATAAGTAGGAAGATAATGCAATTAATTTGCATGCTATGCAAGATGAAAATGATTACATTCGCACAAAATTAGACAATGTGTCAAAAAATGGAAACTAGAGAGAAGATCCCCTTGAGAAGAAATCCATCTTCCTGCAAAATCACAAGATTGTGACACTTTACAGTTCGGTAACATTTGAAAAAAAGACTTGAATTTGTAAAGGACAAAAGGTAGAATAGTGCATACTTAAAAAAGAAAAGGAAATGGTAGTTTCAAAATGAATGATAAACAAATGAAAATTCTTGGTTGGGTTGCGACCTTTATGTCTGTGATGATGTATGTGTCTTACTTCCCACAAATCATGGATAACCTCGCAGGTCACAAAGGAAACTTTGTTCAACCCCTTGTCGCAGCCATCAACTGTAGCCTTTGGGTTTACTACGGACTCTTCAAAAAAGAACGCGATATTCCACTTGCTGCAGCCAATGCACCAGGGATCATCTTTGGTTTGATCACAGCTATCACAGCCTTGTAATCAATGAAAGAGAGAGTGGGACAGAAATTGGTAATTCGTTAGAATTCGATTTCGTCGTCCCACCTCCGCACAGTTGAGTAGGGCTGTAAAAGCTGACGAAATCAGCGTAGTAGAGCCCACTCAACCACTGCGTCTTGCTCGACAATCTAAAGACAATTGAGAGGCCAGGACTTTTGTCCCAGCCTCTTTTTTATAACTTCACTCATTTCCATGGTATAATGGGAGGACTATTGATAGAGAAGATCAAAAGGAGACACGAGTGGATCAAAAACATCACTGCCAAGTCCTATGGGCGAAAAATAAATACCTGGTGCTCAGTCATTCCAGCAACATTTACAAGGAGATCCGGGAATACCTCAAGCAAGACCAGGTGGAGGTCAGCCACGTCGAAGGCTTGATCCAGCAAGCGCTGGCCTTGCCAGAAAATCGTGGCCAGGTCTCCAATGCCTTCCAGCATATCTGGGGCTATTTCAAAAAGCAGGCGACTCCTGAAGAAAAGGCCGACTTCATGTTGTTACTTGAAAAGTACCAGCATGGCCAAGCTAGCCAAGAGGATCTCATCAAGGGGATCCAAACGCTCCTAGAGCGCTATCCTAATCGCTACTTGCAAGACTCGACACTACTAGGAGGTCAATAGATGAGACTGTGGCACCAAGATTTGATCTCAAAACTCCCTCGTCCCCAGCTCCTGGGCCAACACCGGGAATGTTGCGCCCTTCGAGGCAATGGTTGGGGCAAGAAGCACGCGACGGTCAACTATGTCTTTGACTACTCGCCTTATCGCCTCTATGCCTATCACCGCCTGATCATGGAGGAGATGACTGCACGTGGCTATAAGGTCAGCCCAGAGTGGTGGGAGCCAACTTACCGAGGCAAGACCTGCCCAGCATACATAGAGCTGGAAGAGGAAGCCTTGTCCACCCTTATCTATCCTGAGCATCAGGACACTTACCTCCAAGAATGCTTGGATAATCTAGCAGAAAAGGGGATTCAACTGGACAAATCATTGATTAAGTAAAAATATAAGCTAAACCATTCGTAATCAATTATTACGAATGGTTTTTAGTATCTAAAATATGGTAAAATAGAAAGGATAATACATTAATTAAGGAAAGTAAAAATGGCAAATAAAGAAAGTGCAGAGCGCAAGGAACTTCACCGTAAAATTTGGGCGATTGCCGATGACGTTCGTGGGGCTGTAGACGGTTGGGATTTCAAGCAGTACATACTGGGAATACTATTTTATCGCTTTATTTCTGAGCATATGGCTGACTATTTTGACCGTGCTGAGCATGAGGCTGGGGATTTAGAATTCCGTTATGCTGATTTGAGTGACCAAGAAGCTGAGCAAGATTTCAAACCAGGGACAGTTGAGGATAAAGGTTTCTTTATTCTTCCAAGTCAATTATTTGAAAATGTCGTCAAGAACGCGTCACAAAATGAAAATTTAAACGAAGATTTAGCCAATATTTTCCAAAACATTGAAAAATCAGCAATTGGGTTCAAATCAGAGGATGATATCAAAGGTTTGTTTGATAACTTGGACACACGAAGCAACATACTTGGTGGCACTGTTCCAGAAAAAAATAAACGTCTCTCTGATATCCTCAATGGTATCAATAGCATTAACTTTGGCAACTTTGAGGAAAATGATATTGATGCTTTTGGGGATGCCTATGAGTTCTTAATTTCCAACTATGCGAGCAATGCAGGAAAAAGCGGAGGTGAATTTTTCACACCTCAGACAGTTTCTAAATTACTAGCCCGTTTAGTAATGGTTGGTAAGGACAAGATTAACAAAGTCTATGACCCAACATGTGGTTCGGGTTCACTTTTGCTTCAGATGAAAAAACAATACGAAGACCATATTCTAGAAGATGGTTTCTTTGGTCAAGAAATCAATATGACCAACTATAACTTGGCTCGTATGAATATGTTCTTACACAATATCAACTACAATAACTTTGATATCAAGCGAGGAGATACCCTTTTAAATCCACAGCATTTGGATGAAAAACCTTTTGATGCTATTGTTTCTAACCCTCCATACTCAGTCAAATGGGTGGGAGATGGAGACCCAACTCTTATAAACGATGACCGTTTTGCGCCAGCTGGTAAATTAGCTCCTAAGTCAAAAGCTGACTTTGCCTTTATCATGCATAGTCTCAACCACTTGTCTAACAGAGGTCGAGCAGCCATTGTATGTTTTCCAGGGATTTTCTATCGTGGAGGTGCTGAAAAAACTATTCGTCAGTATCTAGTAGATAATAACTTTGTTGAAGCAGTGATTGCTCTACCTGATAATCTCTTCTTTGGGACTTCTATCGCAACCACTATTTTAGTGTTAGCGAAGAATAAACTAGAAAATAAAACTCTCTTTATCGATGCGAGTAAGGAATTCAAAAAAGAGACCAATAACAATGTCTTGACGGATGACAATATCGACCATATCGTTGAATTATTCACTAATTATCAAAGTGTAGACTATAAAGCAACTCTCGTTGATAATGAAGTGATTGGTTCAGAACAGGATTACAACCTTTCTGTCTCAACCTATGTCGAACAAGAAGATACACGTGAGAAGATTGATATTGATGTTCTCAATAAAGAAATCGCTGAGACTGTTGCTAAGATTGATCACTTGCGTTCAGAGATAGACAAGATTGTAGAGGAATTAAGCTATGACAAATGATGTGATTCTCTATAGAACAGATGATGGCGAGTCAGCTATTGAGCTACATTTGGATAATGGAACAGTCTGGCTGACCCAACAGGAACTAGCTGAGCTTTTTCAAACTTCCAAGCAAAATATTAGTAAACATATCAAGGCGATCTTTGAAGATGGTGAATTATCGGAGGGGGCAACTGTCAACTATAAGTTGACAGTTCAAAATGAGGGGAGTAGAAGTGTTCAGCGGAATGTTG
Organism: Streptococcus sp. SP1; assembly: GCF_030440005.1. Classification (NCBI taxonomy): domain Bacteria; kingdom Bacillati; phylum Bacillota; class Bacilli; order Lactobacillales; family Streptococcaceae; genus Streptococcus; species Streptococcus sp. SP1. The sequence goes on along the minus strand of NZ_JAQFJJ010000004.1, from coordinate 98,730 downwards.
CTTACTATAATCTCGATATGATTTTGGCGATTGGCTATCGAGTTCGCTCTCCTCGTGGAATCCAGTTTAGACATTGTGCTTCGACAGTCTTGAAAGAGTATCTGATCAAGGGGTTTGCCATGGATGATGAGCGCTTGAAAAATTTGGGTGGTGGCTCTTACTTTAAAGAACTTCTTGAAAGAATCCGAGATATTCGCTCGAGTGAAAAAGTCTTTTACCGTCAGGTTTTGGATCTTTTCGCGACATCTAGTGACTACGATGCCCAATCACCAGAGGCAAAGAAATTTTTTGCTACGGTTCAAAACAAGATGCATTACGCCATTCACCACAATACTGCCAGCGAACTCATTTATAACCGTGTCGATAGCGAAAAGGAATTTATGGGCTTGACTACTTTTAAGGGAGACCTCCCTACTTTATCTGAAGCAAAAGTTGCTAAGAACTATCTGACAGAGAAGGAACTCCGTGGGCTTAATCAGCTTGTATCAGGATATCTAGACTTTGCTGAAAGACAGGCAGAGCGAGAAGAAGTCATGACCATGGCAGACTGGGTGACACATGTAGACCGCCTCTTTCAGGCTACTGGTGAAGACTTACTTGATAACAGTGGCTCTATCTCTCGGGAACAGATGAAGCAGAAGGTAGATAAGGAATATAAGAGCTACCAAGCCAAGACCCTCAGCCAAGTTGAAAAAGATTACCTCAAGGAAATCAAAAGTATTGAAAATCTAGCCAAGGAAGGAGGTAAATCATGAATATCCTAGAAGAAATCCAGAACTGCCCCGTTGAGTGGAAAGAGTTGGGGGATAAAAATGTAGCGAAATTATCTCGTGGCAAAGTAATGTCAAAACAGTTTTTAGAAGAGAATAAAGGGGAGTTTCCAGTATATTCTTCCCAAACAGTTAACAATGGAGAAATCGGAAGAATTTCAAGTTTTGAATACGATGGAGAGTATATAACTTGGACAACTGATGGGGCAAACGCAGGAACAGTTTTTTATCGCAAAGGAAAATTTAGTATCACAAATGTCTGTGGATTAGTAGAGATTAATAGTAACCAACTCCTTACAAAGTTTGTTTATTATTATTTAACGATTTCAACTAAAAAATATGTTTCATCTGGAATGGGAAATCCAAAACTGATGTCTAATGTTATGGGGAAAATTAAAATCCCCATTCTTCCCCTAGAAATTCAAGAAAAAATCGTGCAGATACTTGACAAAATGACTGAGTATGTTACAGAATTGACCTCAGAATTGACCTCACGTAAAAAGCAATATTCTTATTATAGAGATAAACTTTTGTCCTTTGAGGATGAGGTATATCAGGTTGAGTGGAAGACGTTGGAGGAAGTAGCTAAATTTAATTATGGCTATACTGATAAAGCGAAAGATACGGGAGATATTAGATTTATTCGAATTACTGATATTGATGAAAATGGTTATCTTAAATCAAATGATAAAAAATATATTTCCTTAACAGAAGAATCTAGAAACTATCTAGTAAGACATGGTGACTTATTGATGGCTAGAACGGGTGCTACTTATGGTAAAACTCTATTTATTGATACAGATGAAGCCAGCGCCTATGCATCATTCTTAATAAAGATTACTCCGTCAGAGAAGTTGAATTCAAGATACTATTGGCACTTTTCAAAGAGCACATTGTATTGGAAACAAGCTAATAATTTAGTTTCAAAGGCTGGTCAGCCTCAGTTTAATGCGAATAGTCTGAAGAATATAAGAATTCCGGTCCCATCTCTCGAAATCCAGTCTCGAATTGTTCAAGTTCTAGACAACTTTGACATGGTTTGTAATGACCTAAACATCGGACTGCCCAAGGAGATTGAACTGCGTCAAAAACAGTACGAATATTTCCGAGAAAAACTCTTGACATTCGTCGCCGAAGGCGAGTACACTGACAGTACAGTACAGTACAGACAAGACATCATTAGGCTCTTAAATTGGGTATTTGGTCCAATCCGAGTGGAGTTGGGAGCTTTGGGAGATATTATTCGAGGTAATGGGCTACAGAAGAAAGATTTCCAGGATGTCGGTGTTCCGTGCATTCATTATGGACAGATATATACATATTATGGAATTGAGACTGAGAGAACAAAATCATTTATAAATTCAGAGTTAGCAAGAAAACTTCAAAAAGCTAAAACTAGTGATTTGATTGTCGCGACGACGTCTGAAAATGTTGAGGATGTTGGTAAATCTTTGGTTTGGTTAGGGAAAGAGGAAGTTTGTATAGGTGGGCATTCATGTATAATCAGAACTGAGCAAAATACTAAATTTTTAGCCTATCTTTTTAGAACTAGATTTTTCCAAATTCAAAAAGAAAAAAGAGTACTTGGTACAAAAGTAATTGAACTTTACCCTAAAAATCTTGCAAAAATTAAGATTATATTACCACCCCTTTTCGAACAAGAAAGAATCGTCTCCATTCTTGACCATTTCAACACCTTAACCAACTCTCTTTCTGAGGGCCTCCCAAAAGAAATCGAACTAAGAAAGAAACAGTATGAATACTGGATAGATGAATTACTTCATTTTCATGTATAAGGAAACAGTAAATTATGGCAGATGATAAAGTATTTAATACGTTAGAAGAGATTGCAGATGAACTCATTTTAAGTAATAAGAAGTTGCATTTAATTTATGCTTTTAATGCTACAGGGAAAACAAGGCTGTCTACAATTTTAAAGGATAAATTAAATATCTCGGGAAATGATGAGGAGTCAAAAGTAAAGAAAATACTTTATTTTAACGCTTTTACAGAAGATCTTTTTACTTGGGAAAATGATTTAGAAAATGATGAAGATCGTTACCTCAAATATGATAAACGTACCTATTTTGGTAACTTTTTGGAGAATCAGCAACAATTTGATCAGGTTATTATAACTTTTCAGAAATTTGTCGGTGATTTAATAGTTCCTATTTTTGAGGATATTGAAGAACAGGCTGTTGATGATTTTGGTATTCCAATTATTGATATTATTGGTGAACAGCGTATACCAAGATTAGAGAGGAACTTCAAAAGTATTCGTTTTACTTTAGATGGTGAAACGGTTAAAATTTCTAGGGGAGAGGAAAGAATTTTTGTTTGGTCTATATTCACTACTCTCTTAGAACTTGTTATTGAAGAATTGAGCGACTCAGAAATTGACTCTGATTTTCAGGACTTTAAGTATATTTATATTGACGATCCAATTTCTTCGTTAGATGATAACAATACTATTGATTCCGCTATTTTTTTAAAGGAAATTATTGACAAATCCAAACGCACTGATTTAAAGTTTATTATTTCTTCTCACCAACCACTTTTTTATAATGTTTTGTACAATGAAATACGATTTGACAGAAAAATACCAAATAAAAAAAAGTCCTTTTATGTTATGAAAAAAGAGGTTGATAAGGAGGATAAAGTTAGATATATTTTAACTGACGTTGAGAAAGATTCTCCCTTCGGATACCACCTAAAGGTAAGAGAAGAGTTACGTAAAGCTGTAGACAATGGACGAGTAGAAAAATTTCATTATGCTTTGTTTAGGAATCTGTCAGAGAAAACAGCCACATTTTTAGGTTATAGTAGATGGGAAGATGTTTTATTAGGATTAGAGGTGGCAGGTGAGGAGATTACCAAAGAAAATGTAGAACTTTATGCTCAAAGGTTTGATTTATTCACTCATAATCGTCAATCGGACTTGGAGTTTAGAGAATTGCAAGAACGAGAAAAAAATACCTTAATAGAATTATTCAATAGTTTTGAGAAGAATTATAAATTTAACCCAAAAGAGGAAAATAAAAATGGTTGATTATTCAAAAATACATGAAGTAATTGCGGAAACAAATGAAGGGATTCTCTTGGCTGAGTATCAACCAGAGTATCGTACAGATAGGGAGTATCAGTCAGAGGCTGATTTAGAAAATCAGTTGATTTCTGATTTGGTAAATCATCTCAACTATGAACGCTTAAATATTCATACACCTGAAGAGCTCTTAGCAAATGCTAAGGTGCAAATTGAAAAACTTAATAAGGTAACGTTTACGAATGCTGAGTGGAATCGATTTGTAGTAGAGTATTTAGACTGCCCCAATGAAGGATTAGTTGAAAAAACTCGAAAAATCCAAGAGAATTATATCTATGATTTTGTCTTTGATGATGGACGGATTAAAAATATTTTCATTCTTGATAAGAAAAACATTCACAACAACAGCATGCAAGTCATCAACCAGGTGACCCAAGTGGGTAGTCATACCAACCGTTATGATGTCACCATCTTGGTAAATGGACTTCCTTTAGTTCAGATTGAATTAAAGAGACGAGGGGTTAGTCTTAAAGAAGCTTTTGAGCAAATCCATAGATATAGCAAGGAAAGCTTCAATAGAGAAAATTCTTTATACAAATACATTCAAATTTTTGTCATTTCTAATGGGACTTATACACGCTACTTTGCCAATACGACAGCTCAAAATAAAAATCATTATGAGTTCACCTGTGAATGGGCAGACCGAAAAAATAAAACGATTCACGACCTGGAGGACTTTACCATTACCTTTTTGAGTAAACGAGTTCTTTTAGAAGTTTTAACCAAGTATTGTGTCTTTGATGCTGATAATACATTACTCATCATGCGCCCATATCAGATAGCTGCAACAGAGAGTATTTTACGAAAGATTCATTCCACAAATGAAATGAAGAATTTCGGTACGATCAATGCCTGTGGCTATATCTGGCACACTACTGGTTCTGGGAAAACTTTAACTAGTTTTAAGACTGCTCGTTTAGCAACAGAGTTGGACTATATTGACAAAGTGATTTTTGTGGTTGATAGAAAAGACCTAGACTATCAAACCATGAAGGAATATCAAAAATTCCAACCGAATTCAGTCAATGGTAGCAACAATACAAAAGAACTCCAACGTAGTATTGAAGAAAATGATGATCGAATTGTTGTCACAACGATTCAAAAGTTAAATAAATTTATAACAGCAAATCCAAACCATGAAATCTATAGTAAAAAATGTGTTCTAATCTTTGATGAATGCCACCGTTCCCAGTTTGGAAAGGCTCAAAAACGTATCAAAAAAGCCTTTAAGCAGTATGCTTTATTTGGATTTACAGGGACCCCAATTTTTCCAGAAAATAGCTTGACTGGAGAAACAACACAAGAGGTTTTTGGAGAGCAACTTCATAACTACGTTATCACAGATGCTATTCGAGATAAAAAAGTGCTGAAGTTCAAGGTTGACTATAACTATATCAAGCCTGAAATCAATAAGTATAGAGAAGCGGAAAAGGCAGTCGGCCGAGAGCTTGATGAAAAGAAACTCAAAAAGATGGAGAAGGAACTCCTTTTACATCCAGAACGGATTGCAACCATCACAGAGTATCTGTTGAGAGTTTATAATGATAAGACGCACCGAAATCAACACTATACTCATAAACAAAAACAACTGTCTGGATTTAATGCCATGCTGGCAGTACAAAGCATTGAAGCTGCGAAATTATACTATGAAGAACTTCAGCGACAACAAGCATCATTACCAGAAGCTAAGCGTTTGAAGGTCGCAACTATCTTTAGCTTTGCGCCTAACGAAGAACAGTCAGCTTATGGAGAAATTCAAGATGAAGAGCTAGAACCTCAAGATACAGCTATGCCTCTTTCATCTAAAGAGTTTCTTTCTAAAGCAATCTATGACTATAATCAAATGTTCAAGACCAACTTTTCGACTGATGGGAAAGAGTTTCAAAATTACTATCGTGACCTTTCTAAACGAGTTAAGTCCAAGGAAGTGGATTTGCTGATTGTAGTGGGTATGTTCTTGACAGGTTTTGATGCGCCGACCATGAATACTCTCTTTGTCGATAAAAACCTACGTTATCATGGTTTGATTCAGGCTTTTTCTAGAACCAATCGAATTTTTAACAAGGTTAAACCTTTTGGAAATATCGTATGTTTCCGTGATTTAGAAAAAGCTACTCAAGAAGCTATTAAAACCTTTGGGGATACTAATAAACTTGATATTATCTTAGAAAAAAGTTTTAGCGAATACATGGATGGTTTCGTGGATCAGATAACGGGTATCAAGGTTAAAGGTTATACAGAAGTCTGTCAGGAAATTCTCGAAAGATTCCCTAATCCACAAGAAATAGAAACAGAACATGATAAAAAAGAGTTTGTTAAGTTATTTGGTGAGTTTCTGAAACTTGATAACGTGCTCCGAAATTATGATGAGTTTCAGGAAATCGATAAGCCTATCTCGGAAGGATATCTCCAAGATTTAAGAAGTTCTTACGTGGAAATTCGAGATGAATTCTTAAACCTTAAAAACTATGAAAGAACGAGAGACCTAGGTGTTGACCTTTCAGATATTGAATTTGAGATTGAGCTATTAAAAACAGATGAGATTAATCTAGACTATATCCTCGCATTAATTGTTGAAAAATCGAAGAACTCTGAATCTAAAGAAGCAATGAAAGCAGAAGTTAGTCGTGTTATTCGGTCAAGTATTGATATTCGTGCTAAGGAAGAGTTGGTGATTGGATTTATCAATGATACTGATTTAGCGAGTCTGAAAGACCATGATGAGATTATCAATGCATTCTATGCTTATGGTAAAGAACGTAAAGCAGTCGCTATTCGTGAATTAGCAGAATCTGAAAATCTTGTTAAAGATTATCAATTATTCATTGATAGATCTATTCAACGTGGTTATGCTGAGAATAGTGGAGCTGATTTGGATTCGATTATTCCACCGACTTCTCGTAGACATGGAGCTCGTGAACGTAAGAAACAAGAAGTTCTACATCAGATTCAAACATTAGTAGAAGTATACTCAGGTATTTGATCATGAAACTATGAATAATTACCTAAGATAAAGTTCGTTTCATTACTAACAAAGTTTGGCTTTAATAATGAAGGATATTATTAATAAGTGGATTGAAAAAACAGTAGAGGTTAACTTTCAACTGTTTCCCAAATTTTTTTCGAATTATAGAAGTAGAGGGACCTTCCCTCTATTTTTTATCGAAAAGGAGCAGGGATGCAAAAGAGACACGCGCATGTATCGCCGACCTTGGACATCATGGCCAAGAAGATTTTTAGTTTGCCGGAGGTGACGGCAGCATTTATTCGAGATATTTTGGAGCTGGATGTAGCGGACGCTCAGATTGTGGAAGGAAGCCAACCCCACAGCATGGCCTATGAGGAGGATGACTTGTTCTCCACTGCGGTGGATGTGAGAGCCAAGCTCCATGACGGGACCGAGGTGATCATCGAGATCCAGATTCGCAAGCAGCAGTATTTCTTGAATCGGTTCCATTACTATTTGGCCAATCAGCTGGTGGAGAATGTGCAAAAACTGCGCCAGCAAGGCCAGACACATAAGATGTACGAGCAGATGGAGCCAGTCTATGGGATTGCGATTTTGGAGAAGTCGCTCTTGCTAGACGAAGAGGCCGCCATCAATAAATACTGGCTGACCAATAGCCGGTCCGGCAAGCAACTTAAGGCCTATTATAAAAATGGCAAGCACCAAAATCTACTGCAGGTTGCCTTTTTAGAGCTAGACAAGTATAATAAAGATGAGAACCTGACAGATGCAGGCAGACAGTGGTTGGAGTTTTTTGGGAATCTTCCCTTTACAAAAGCTCCCAGTCAGGCTGTTGCCCACGCAGATTCATTATTAGATTCATCTAGCTGGACCAAGGAGGAGAAGACCATGATAGACGAGCGTATTCGTATTCAAGAAAATTATGATATGACCCTGGAGACAGCGATAGACGAAGCGCGCGAAGAAGGTTTAGAACAAGGATTGGAACAAGGTCTGGAACAAGGTCGTAATGAAGAACGTCTGCAGTTAATCCGCAAAATGGTCTCACGAGGAATGACGCCTGATCTGATATCAGAGATGACAGGTTTGTCGCTTGAAGAGATTGAGACTCTTCTTTCCTGAGTCGTTAAAAGAGGCAGTGCCTCTTTTCTTTTTTGAAAAAACTTGAAAATTTTCCCATTTTTTCAATCCGCCTTTCTAGAATTGTGGTAGAATAGAGTCAACAAAGAGCTATCCTCACCAACAGTGTGATCGATACTAGAAAAGAGGATTCTGATGACAAGAAAAATTGGTATTATTGGTTTGGGGCATGTGGGTGCGACCTTGGCCCACAGCATGATTTTGAAACACACCTGTGATCATTTGGTCTTGATTGATACCAATGAGAAAAAGGTCAAGGCTGATGCCTTGGATTTCTGTGATACGGTTGCCAATACAGGTTATCCGGTGCATATCACGGTCAATGACTACGCGGCTTTAAAAGATGCGGATGTCGTGGTGTCGACTCTTGGAAATATTGAGTTGCAGGCTAATAACACTGATGACCGTTTTGCGGAGCTTCCCTTTACCAGTAAGCAAGTGGTGCAAGTAGCGCGTGATCTGAAGGCTTCTGGCTTTAGCGGGGTCTTATTAGTAGTGACCAATCCGGTCGATGCCGTCACTCAACTCTATCAACAATATACTGGCCTTCCAAAAGAGCAGGTGATTGGGACAGGGACGTTACTGGATACAGCTCGGATGAAGCGTGCAGTCGCTGATCGTTTGCAGGTTTCTCCTGCTAGTGTATCAGGTTACAACCTCGGTGAGCACGGAAATTCTCAATTTGTTGCTTGGAGTCAGGTCCGTGTCAAGGGACACGCTATTACCGATCTCTTCTCTCAAGAAGAGCTTGACGCCATCAACTACGAGTCCTTGCGCGGTGGTCACACGGTCTTCTTTGGTAAATTCTATACTAACTTTGGGATTGTAGCAGCAGCCCAACGCCTGGCAGAAGCTGTGATCAATGATAGCCACGAGGAAATGCCAGTGTCTAACTATCGTCCAGAATATGGAACCTATCTTGGCTATCCAGCGATCGTAGGTCGAAAAGGAATTCTTGAACGATTGGACTTGCATTTGACAGAAGAAGAAAAAGAAAAATTACTCCATTCAGCTGAAACCATCAAGGAAAATACACGAAAAGGATTGGAGCATGCATAAAAGCAAGAGGCTGGGACAAAAGTCCTAGCCTCTCAATTATTTTTGGATTGTCGAGCAAGACGCAGTGGTTGAGTGGGCTCTACTACGCTGATTTCATCAGCTTTTACAGCTCTACTCAACTGTGCGGAGGTGGGACGACGAAATCAAATTCTAACGAATTACCGATTTCTGTCCCACTCTCATTTTCTGCAATTTTTTCGAATGGTATAAGTGAGGGGATTCCCTATACGAAATCATTGGAGGTTGCTATGAAGAAACGACACGAGTATGTATCGCCCACCTTGGATTTAATGGCGAAAAAGATTTTTAGTCTGCCGGATGTGACAGCCAAATTTATCCGCGAAGTATTGGATCTGCCAGTAGAGTCCGTTGAGATTTTAGAAGGAGACCAAATCCATGAGCAAGGGTTTTTAGGAGATCTTCCTTTTGAAACATCCGTTGATGTGAGAGCAAGACTAGATAGTGGGCTTGAAGTGATCATTGAGATTCAAGTTTTGAAGCAAGAGTATTTCCTGAATCGTTTCCACTATTATTTAGCCAATCAACTGGTAGAAAATGTCCAACGCAAGCGAAAGAAAGGAGCGACCCATTCTATGTACCAGGAGCTGGAGCCGGTCTATGGGATCGCTATCTTGGAGCGAAGTATTTTTCCTCATTTAGATTCACCTGTCAATGTCTATGAAATGCGCCATACGGTAGATGGGACACCTCTTTATAGTTCTCGCAAGAATGGGGTAGCTCATAATATGTTAAAGGTTGCCTTTTTAGAGTTGGATAAGTATAATGAAAGTAGAGATACGGAGTTGAATGCTCACTGGAGACAATGGCTTGAATTTTTTGGCAATCGCCCATTCAGTCATCAACCAGATCAAGTGATCGAGCAGGCAGAATCACTCCTGATCCCATCAAATTGGACAAGGGAGGAAAAAGAAATGATTGATGAACGGATTCGTATCAGAGAAAATTGGGAAATGAGCATGGATACCTTTCGGAAAGAACAACTGGAAGCCGGTTTTCAGAAAGGGTTGAAAAAAGGTCTTGAACAGGGACTCGAACAAGGTCTTGAGCGTGGACTCGAGCGTGGTCTTGAACAAGGTCTCGAGCGTGGTCTCGAACAGGGATTGGAACAAGGCAGACAAGAAGGCATGGAGTTGGGAGTTCAAGCTGGTCAGCAGTCTCTGATTCAGAAACTATCTTTGAAGGGGATGAGTATCGAGATGATTGCTGAAATGACGGATTTATCCAGCGAATCCATCAAAAAAATGTTGGCTACGGATTTGTCTAACGAGGAGTAGTAGCGAGAACAGAATTTTGGGATTGAGAATTACCTTGCTGAGAAAAAAATAGTTCTAAAATGGATTGTAAAGATCTCTGGGAGTCGTTTTTCTTGGATGTTAATCCTCTACAGATTTATACGGTTGTGATTTATTGAAGGTTGGAGACTTTTGTCCAACCTTTTTTCTCATTCTTCTTGGCCCATCCTTAGTGAAATGGAATAAAAGTATAAAATGACCGAGTTGTAATCCTTGACATTACATTGTGATCCTGTATAATAGCTATTGTAATAAATAATCTTACAACAGAAAGAGGAAACAACTATGAAAAACATTTTATTTATCGTCGGATCTCTTCGTCAAGGATCTTTTAACCACCAAATGGCTAAGAAAGCAGAAAGCCTTCTGGAAGGAAAAGCAACGGTGACTTACTTGGACTACAAGGACATTCCAATGATGAACCAAGATTTGGAAACACCAACCTTGCCAGCAGTGCAAGCAGCACGTGATGCGGTCCTTGCTGCGGATGCTATCTGGATCTTCTCGCCAGTCTATAACTTTGCTATTCCAGGTGTAGTGAAAAACCTGATCGACTGGCTTAGCCGTGCCCTTGACCTGTCAGAAACTCGTGGTCCATCTGCCCTTCAAGACAAGATCGTAACGGTTTCTTCAGTAGCCAATGCCGGACACGAACCAATGTTTGCGGCATACCAAGCGCTCATGCCATTCGTTCGAACTCAAGTAGTTGGAGAGTTCACTGGAACAACCGTTAACCCAGAAGCTTGGGGAACAGGTGAATTAGTCTTGACAGATGAAGCGGTCGCAGGACTGGAAAAACAAGCACAAGCCTTATTAGAAGCATAAGAAAAAGCTGAGACAGAAGTCTCAGCTTTTTTAGATACTAAAGAGTTGTCCGAAGAAGTAAGTCACACCCATGGTGAGAAGGCCAATGATCAGGTTGCGAAGCATGGCTTGCTTGGTTGGTGCTTTTCCCAGTTTTGCACTGGTATAGCCAGTGAAGATCAAGGATAGTCCAACAACGAAGACTGTCACTGGAATGCGATAGGCAGCTGGAAAGAGAATGATAGAGAGCATTGGAGGAAGGGAACCAACCGAAAAAGCAAGGAAGCTAGATGCAGCAGCATGCCAAGGATTGGTAAATTCTTCGTATTCAATGCCGTATTTCTCTTCGACCAAGGCTTTGAGGGGATGTTTCAGAAAGGCCCGCTCTGTCAAAATCTTTGCGGAAGTTTCGCATTCTCCATTTTGAAGATAAGCGTGGTAGAGAGATTCTCTAGCTAACTTTGGATCGCGACCCAACAAGGCTTGTTCGCGGTTAACAGCGGCTTCTTCCGTGTCTTTTTGAGTGGAAACTGAGACATATTCACCGCCCGCCATCGAAAAGGCACCTGCCAGAATCGCTGATAAGCCAGAAAGGAAAATGATCCAGATGTTTGAGGTGGCACTGGCTACCCCAATCACCACCCCAGCAATAGAAATAATCCCATCATTGGCCCCGAGAACAGCGGCTCTCAAGATATTCAATCGGTCGTTAAATGATTCATCTACTCCATGTTTCATTTCAGTCATACAATGTCTCCTTTATCTTGTTTAGAATGATTATAAATAAAAGACAAAAAGAAAGCAAGGATTTTAACTCAAATGATAAAAGTTCGACAATTTAATGAAATTTAAGTTATAATCTTTGGCATTACAAGCAAAAGAGAAAGAATAGGGTATACACCTATCCAAGCAAGATTTATTTAGCAGAAGTGGCATAATTTTTGAAGATCCTGATGGCATTGTCACACGGGTCAGAAAAGGATAACAAAAAAACAGCAAATTGCTGTTTTCTGATGAGAAAAATTAATTCGTATCTTGTTCTTTCCCAACAACCCAAAATAAGAGAAGGAGTTGGAAGATGCCTAAGGCAAATAAGACCATAAAACCGTTGCGGCTTCCTTTAGCAGTGGCTTGGGTGAAGTCCATCTTTTGATTGGCTTGGCTCATGGCAACGATCAGCGAAGCCAGGGTTGTTCCGACAGCGCCTGCAAATTGTTGCAAGGTGTTAAAAATCGCGTTCGCATCGGGTTGCTCTTCCAGAGAGAGTTGTTTTTGTCCGTTGGTCATGATATTGCCAAAGGCCAGTCCCATACCGGTCATGAAGATCATGTAAAAGATGAGAATCAAGCCATTTGTCAGCTTAAGGCCAAAGAGGGTAAAGTGGAAATGGGCCAGAAGAATTAAAGTAGCTCCAAGGAGAATCGGTTTGCGGGCACCCAACTTATCTAGAATGAGACCAGAGAAGGGAGCAAAACCAGCCCCAATGATGGCTCCTGGAAGCAGCATCAAAGCTGCAAGCGTGGTACTCGAGTGGTTGACCAATTGGACATAATTGGGCAAGAGGAAACTCATGGCCAGAGAACCTAATTGGAAGGTGAAAAAGGCAAGAACATGGCCAGTGAGGAGATGGTTCTTTAAGATGGCAAGGTTGATAATGGGAGTCTCTAACTGATTGGACCGCCAGACCAAGAGAACCAGTCCCAAGAACCCAATCACCAGCCAACCAAGGACAGAAAAACTAAAGAAAGCATGGTCAGAGAGACCGTGAATGCCTAGAATCAACCCTAAGAAAAGGGCAATGATAGCAAGGAGACTCATGATATCAAGCGTTTCTCGCTTGACTGTACTGATTTGTTCAATGGAGCGAAGTCCTGCAACTAGCGAAGCTAGAAGGATCGGGAATTGAACCAAAAAGATGGAGCGCCAGCCGAAGTTGGCTGTCAAGAGACCACCGACAGTAGGCCCAATGGCGGGAGCGATGGCTGTAATCAGGGTTCCCACTCCCATCATGAGACCGATCTTGCGTTTTGGGACCTGCTCTAAAATGATATTGAACATCAGAGGGAGGGCAAAACCAACCCCCATTCCTTGGACCAATCGACCCAGAACCACAAAGCCAAAACTTGGAGCTAAGAAGTCAATGAGAACACCTAAGACAGATAAGAGATTTCCAACTAAAAAGATGGACTTCATTTTGAAGGAGCGTTTGAGATAAGCAGACAAGGGGACTACACAGGCAACCACTAGAAGATAGATGGTGGTGACCCACTGAACGGTTGCGGTATTGATTTCAAATTCCTTCATCAATATTGGGAAGGTGATATTCATGGCAGTTTCTCCAGCCACCCCGCAAAAGGAAAGGATCCCTGTTGCAAAAATAGCGTATAGGACCTTGGCTGAAATTTTTTCTTGTGACATCGGTGTCTGATTCCTCCTAAATCTTCCTAAAGATATGGACTATGGTATAAAATCGGATGAAAATCCATGGAAACGATTTGATTTTCCGTCAGCTCCAATCGCTAGGAGCATAGCAAGACCAACGGTAACCTGATCCATCGTTTTGTTAGCTAACAAATAGTATAGAGGAAATGAAGACCCCTGTCAAAGAGTTTTTGAAAAGTTTTGAAAATTTTAACAGCATTCTCAACTGATGACGTCTCTACAAACGAAAGGAAAGGCTCGCCAGTATGGTATAATAAGAAGAAAGCAGTAAACGTGAAGAAGTCATCAACTCGAACAGGAGGCCCTATGACCAAGTATTTAGTCCAGAAGTTTTTCTGGTTACGAGAAAAAAGTTTGATTCAAATTTCCCAGAAGACCCTGGTTTCCTTATTTCCTTTTTTCCTATTTTCAGGGATCATTCGGGTGATCGCTCTATCAGTCTTTTCCGATCGAGGCTATATCCATCAGCTCTTTTCGATGGATAGCTGGTTGCCGTGGGATCAAGCTATTAGTCAAGTCCTTATCAATTTTTCCAACTTTCTAGGAGGTCTAGCTGGGCCTTTAGCGACTTACTTCGCTGGAAAATACACAGCTGGGCACTATGGTAGAAGTACAGGGACAGCTGGAGTGACAGCTCTTTTGGTCAGTCTAATAGTGGGGTCTCAGGAATTGTTGGTGGGACCGCTCAATGAAGGGCAAGTGACGCACCTCCATCTATCCGCGACGACCAATATCGTCTTAGCGATTTTTTTAGGCTATCTAATTGGGCAGATCTTTCGTCTATCCAAGGCCAGTGATGACCAGATTGTAGACAAGGATTTCATCTATCAACCCAAGACGGTGCGTCCCATTTTCTTGTCCTTAGTTCTAGGGGTCAGCCTCAATCTTCTTTTGGTTCTTGGAAATCAATTTAATATTTTTCAGACTATCCGACAGTTCTTGGCTTCTCTAACGGTAAGCAGTCATCATCTCTTGTCCACCTTTAGCATGGGTCTTTTTAGTAGCCTATCTGCTTGGTTTGGTAATAGTCAAGCCTTTGCCTTGAATTCTATCGCGGATGATAGCTTTGCTTTGGAAAATCTGACCTATGCTGTGACCCATCATACAACGGCAGGCATTCCACATCTCTATACCTTGACCAATTTGTACCGCAGTTTTGGCATGGTAGCTGGAATTGGTGCAGTTCTAGCCTTATTGGTAGCGATCCTGCTGGTTTCGCGAAGCCAAAAGGACAAGAAAGTCAGCCTTCTCAGTCTGTTTCCAAGTCTCTTTAACAATGGGGCTTCTTTCATGGTAGGGATACCGGTCCTTCTCAACCTACTTTATGTGATTCCTTTCTTATTGATCCCTTTGGTGAATATGGGAATAGCAGCTGTAGCTTTGTGCTTCAAGCTGATGCCAGCAGCCGTCTATCCGGTGCCAGATGGGACTCCTAGCCTTCTCTATGCCTTTATTGGAACGGGAGGAAGTCTGAGAGCCTTAGCTGTCAGTATATTTTGTTTTACCGTTGATGTGCTCCTTTATCTACCATTTGTCCGCATGGGAAATCGTATTCGAAAAGATTTAAAAGTGAAAGGAGAAAGCGATGAAACAATCTAAAAAAACAGCCATCGTCCTCACTTTGGTCAGTCTTTTCTTGATCGCTTTAGCCATTCCTTCTTATAGCTGGACTCGGACGAATGTTTCAAAAATCGAGAAATTTTATAATTCAAAATTGTCTCCCATCATCATGATCCCGGGAAGCTCTGCGACAGAGAACCGCTTTGATGGCTTGGTGACCAAGCTCAACCAAGACCGCCAAGGAACCAAACACAGTCTACTTAAGGTTAAGGTTTGGAATGATGGGCATATCACCTATAGTGGTAGTATTGATGCCAAGGACAATGAGCCGGTAATTGTGGTTGGTTTTGAAAATAACAAAGATGGCTATAGCAATATTAAAAAGCAAGCCAAACTATTTAATCAAGCCTTTGAAGCCATTCAAGAAAAATACAATTTTAATAATTTTAAGGGCTTGGGTCATTCCAACGGTGGCTTGATTTATACAGCCTTTATTGAAAATTATCTAGGGGATTATGAGGTGGATCTCAAGACCCTTATGACCATCGGAACTCCCTATAATTTCACGGAGACCAATATCAAAAATAAATCTGAGATGTTGGCCGATTTTATCAAGGGAAAAGAAGCCATCCCCACAACCCTTCATATGTATTCAGTAGCAGGGACCATTACCTATGATTCAGATGAGTTGGTCCCGGATGCTAGTGTTTCCGCTGGGAAATATATCTACCAAAACCAAGCAGCTAGCTATACGGAGATTACGGTGACGGGGGAAGATGCTCAGCACTCGGACCTTCCAACCAATGATGAGGTGGTTGCCTTGGTGAAAGAGCATATTGAAAGTCAAACGGATCGTCGAACCAAACCAAATAAAGAAAACTAAGTGTGATGAAGGGATTTCTTCCTCACGCTTTTTTTAGTATAATAAAGTTTAGTATGAAAATAGGGGAGAGTAAAGGAGATCAGATGAAAATAAAACAATGGATGCAATTGGGCTTAGTGGCTTCAAGTACGCTCTTGTTAACAGGATGTTACCAGAGATACCAACGTCAGTCCAGTCCCAAAAAAGAGGCTGCAAGTAGCCAGACTTCAGCAAAGAAACACGCGAAAAAAGCAGATAACAAACAATTATACCAGTCTGTTTTTTCAGACTACCAAAAGATTTTTGCCACTTCCAAAGAGTTAGATGCTATTTCCAAATTGAATGATGCATTAGCCAAAGAAGATCGGATGATCAATAGTTGGGTGATCGAGACTATCATCAATCAGCCAGATGCCGTTCGCTATGCCTTTAAGGACTTAAATAACGATGGGGTAGAGGAGATGATCATCGCTAATCAGCAGACCGATGGAAGCTACTTTGTGACAGGAGTTTATTACCTCAAGGACCAAAAACCGACTCTACTAGCTGAAGGTTTCGTCGCTGGACACGGTGGAGCGCGCAATGCGACGACCCTATATCAGGGAGGAGAAGTCTTAGAAGTCAGCTGGATGTCAGGAACTGGCCGTGGTGTAGCCGTTCTCTCACGGATAGAAAAGGTGCCTCAAGCCGCGACCAAAGTCCAGGAAGAAGAAGTCCAAGTACCGGGGTCAGATCTGAATGCCCTCTTTGGAAAATCGGATGAGGAAAAATTGGATCTCAAGAGTTTTGACTGGCAAACTTTTGACAGCACACCATCAGCGGGAAATAGCCAAAGCCAGGAAAAAACGCCTTGGAACGCTGAAAAATCAGCAAAATTAGCAGAATTTATGAAGACCTGGGGCGAAAAGATGGGCCAACCCAACTATCAAAAAGGCATCGCTGGCGGTGATGTAGGACCAGACAACCTCTATACTCTAGGGGAAAATAGCAAGATGGATGCCATTTATACAGATACTGGTCAAGAAAATGCAAAATACTGCATCGTGGAACGCTATAGCAATTGGGACAAGTATCCAGATGTGCATAGTTATTTCTTTGCCATTACAGATACGGGAGAAGCCATTGTCTTTCATTCTCCAACGACCAATGGTGGGAAGATGTATCTAAAACCAACGGACAACAAGGAACTTCAAGAAGAGTTCAATCAATTACTTCATCAATGAAAAAAAGAAACAGGAGCGAAATCTTGTTTCATGCATTTTGTGCACTTTTGCAGTTAAAAGGCAAATAAATACGTTAGAAACTTACTTTAATACCTCGATGCAGTTCTTTAACCGATCAGCACGGGCTTATTCAGTTATTTCAATCATTCATCAAAGATTGGACGTTTTGTCTAATCTTTTATTTTATTCGCGGAATGAATAAAAATATATTTTCTGGTTTTTGTGAATCGGACGGCAAAATATGTTAAGAGTTAGTGATAAAAGCTGGTATAAAAAGGATTGAGTGCATAAAATATTTGACAATAAAAAGATTTCATTTTAAAATATAATTAATCAATATCTATAGGAGAAAAAATTATGAAAAAACTTCTTACAGCGGGCGTGGCTCTCTTATCAGTTGCAACGTTAGCAGCATGTTCTGGTAAAACTGCTTCGGAATCATCTAGCAAAGATGCAAAGGCTTCTTCTAGTAAGGTAGAAAAATCATCTACTTCAGAAAGCAAATCAAGCAGTTCATCAAAATCATCTAAATCAGCAACTTCATCAACAAATATCCCTGAAATTGTATTGTTGACAGATGAAGAAATTGACAGTGCAAAAACAATCGGAGATATGAAGAATCTTTATAGCAAATTAGTTGAAAGCTATAAGAAATATGCGCAAGATATTAGCCAACAAATTCCAGAGGCTCAGAGAGATGCGTATACTCAACAAGTGGATCCAGCTATTAAGGCCTTGGATGAATCAAAAACTCAATTTGATACGATGCTTTCAAGCGTAGGTCCTGATAGTACGACTGTTCCTGAACAAGGACGTACGACTTTCTTACAACAAGTGAAAACATCTCGTGATGCAATGAAACAAGCTCTTGAAAGTGCATATAAAATGGTTGCACCGTATACATCGGCTCAGTAATAAAAGAATGAAATAGGTTAGGACCTCAAGTCCTAGCCTATTTTTGCTTTCTTACAAAAATGTAAGAAATAAAGGGTAAAATGTAAGGTTATGTTATGGTGAAAGCGTTCCAGTTTTAGTACAATAGATTTGTAAAAAACGATTGAAGCTTTTATCGAGCTAGAAAGGAATGGACCATGACCCTACTAGACGTTCAACATATCAAAAAAATCTACAAAACCCGCTTTCAAGGGACGCAGGTTGAAGCCTTAAAGGATATCCATTTTACCGTTGAGAAGGGCGAATACGTCGCCATCATGGGGGAATCAGGATCCGGGAAATCCACACTCCTCAATATCCTGGCCATGCTGGACCAGCCGACCGAAGGACGGGTCTACCTCAATGGCACCGATACCTCAACCATCAAAAACAAGGACGCATCGAGCTTCCGCCGGGAAAAACTAGGCTTTGTCTTTCAAGACTTCAATCTGCTTGATACCTTGTCTGTCAAGGACAATATCCTCTTGCCTCTAGTCCTTTCTCGCAGACCAGTCAAGGAAATGATGAGCAAGGTGGAGAGCGTCAGTCGGGAGTTGGGCATTCACCAGCTCTTAGAAAAATACCCTTACGAAATCTCTGGTGGACAAAAGCAACGGGTAGCCGTAGCACGGGCCATCATCACCTCCCCTGAAATCCTCCTGGCCGATGAGCCAACAGGGGCGCTGGATTCCAAGTCTTCAGCTGCGTTACTAGATGTCTTTGAAGATATCAATAGCATGGGCCAAACCATTCTCATGGTGACTCACTCAACCGCAGCGGCAGCTAGGGCCAAGCGCGTGCTCTTTATCAAGGATGGGATCCTTTACAACCAGATTTTCCGCGGGGAAAAGCCGGAGCGTCAGATGTTCCAAGAAATCTCGGATACCCTGACGGTCATGGCGGGAAAGGAGGATCGTGATGTTTAAATTAACAAGTAAATTAGCTCTTTCCAACCTCAAACAAAATCGCAAGTTGTATTACCCTTTTGCTATAGCTGTCATTTTAACGACCATGATCCTCTATAGTTTTATCGCCTTGGCAACGACCCCTCATTTAGAGGATTCTTACGGAGGGAGAACGGCGAGAACGGTTCTTGGTTTTGGTTGTTTCGTCGTCCAGCTGGTCGTCATCATTTTAGTGGCTTATGCCAATGGCTATGTCATGAAAAATCGTTCCAAAGAACTGGGACTCTACAGTGTTTTGGGAATGGAGAAGAAGCACCTCCTCGTCATGACCTTATGGGAATTGCTTATCTTCTATATTCTCACAGTTGGCGCGGGACTGGGTTTGGGGCTCTTATTTGATCCCTTGATTTTTGCCCTGCTCCTAAAATGTATGGGGCTACCAGTCGTCATTCAATCGACCTTCCAGATAGGGGTTGTTCTTAACACTTTACTTGGGTTAGCCTTAGCTTTTGGACTCATTCTTTTGTTGAATTCTTTCCGCCTCTTGCGCTACAGTTCTCTTCATCTTATGCAGCAAAAGAAAGCAGGAGAGAAGAAGGGAAGATTCTTGCTGGTCCAAACTCTTTTAGGTCTAGGGCTCTTAGGAATTGCTTTCTATTTGGCGCTAACAGCGGAGCGTCCGGTTGCGGCTGTCCAAGGATTCTTTATTGCTGTCATTTTGGTCATTCTTGCGACTTATCTCTTATTCAACGCAGGCTCCATTACCTTCTTAAGATTTCTCAAAGGTCGGAAATCCTACTATTACAAGCCAGAGAATTTTATATCCGTCTCTAACTTAATAGCTCGGATGCGAAAAAATGCAGCGGGTCTTGCGACGATTAGTATTCTATCCACCATGGTTTTGGTCACCTTAACAGGGTCGCTTAATATCTTTGTTGGAGGGAAGAACTACCTAGATACTGTTTACCCTTCTGATTACATGATTAGTGTGGGGCATATGCCTTCAGATGCTGAAACAGAACCGGTTATCAAGGATGTTCAAGCTATTATTCAGAAAACAGCCGATGCGACACATCTGTCAGATTATCAGGTGGCACAGACAACATACTGGTCGGCTGAAATTCGAAAGATTGATGGAAGGATCTTAGAGGTGAATGATCAGTCCACTCCATCAACTGGTCAGGAGTTGAAGTCAGAAGGAACAGTCTACTTTTTTGATCAGGCGACTTATGAGCAACTGACCGGTCAAAAAGTTGTGCTTGGGGAAAATGAAATCCTAGCCTATGGTTATCAGTATCCGGGAAGACTAGACTCGAAATTAGAAATCAATGGGAAGACCTTCACGATTAAACAAAAATTAGATTCCAATTTTATCCAAGGAAAGATCCCTCAATCCGAACTGTTTCAACATCAAATGGGTTTGTACCTGGTTCTTCCTGACTTGAACCAACTGGGTCTAAAAGTTGATAAAAATTTGGAATTTTCTATTAACGCAAAAGATAAAGATAACCAAGATTTTATCTCTGATTTGATCAAAGAACTTTATTCGACAGACAAAATGAGTCAATATGGTGCGACTCTTTTTGGTGGATATGAACGATACAGCATAGAGAAAGAGTGGCGTGAATCAGCAGGGACTCTCCTCTTTATCGGGATTTTCCTATCTGTGATCTTTCTATTGGCTACGGTTCTCGTGGTTTACTACAAACAGATTTCAGAGGGCTATGAGGATCGAGATAATTTTGTGATCTTGCAACAAGTAGGATTGGACCAAAAGCAAACGTCCACCACGATTCGCAAACAGATACTCACCGTCTTTTTCCTTCCGTTATTCTTCTCCTTCCTGTACCTAGGAGTGGCCTACAAGATGATTGCAAAAATCGTTGCCATCCTAGGAGCGACAAATGCGGGCTTGGTTCTTCAAACAACTCTTTCCATCTGTGCTGTCTTTTTCATCTCTTATGTTCTCGTCTTTCTTCTGACTTCTAGAAGTTATCGGAAGATTGTCGTGAGATAGCGTTCGAGTCTATAAAAGATTAGAAATAAGATGAAACATACAACATTTTGTTAGCACAAAAAACACCGAGGATTTTATCCCCGGTGTTTTCTTTCGTGATTATTTCACGTGTTTTGCAAGTTCTTCTTGCGCTTTTTTGTTTGATTCTTCTTTTTCTTTCAACCAATTCTTATAAGCTTTTTCGTAGTCAGCAGTTGTGACTGTCTTATCTTGAAGTTTTTGGTATTTATAGAAGTTTGAATCTCCCTTGATACCGATTGAAGAACGAGCGCCTGAGAATGGTGTTACCTTCGTGATAGATGGAACTCCACCCTTAGAGTAGATTGGAAGAACAATTGCATTTTCTGTTAACCATGCTTGAGCAGCAGCGTATTTTTCATAACGTGCATTGGTATCCAATTTTTCAGCATTAGCAGCATCCAATAATTCTTTGTATTGGTTCAAACCAACTTTTTCGATGAGCGCTTGGTCTTTCTTAGGATCAAGTCCCATACCAGTCAAGGTTGAACCATCTGTTGGGTTCAAGATATCCAAGTAAGTGGATGGGTCTTGGAAGTCAGGTCCCCAACCAGTGATATCCAAGTCGAAGTCTTTTTGGTCTGCTGATTGTGCGAAGTAAGT
The DNA here is from genome assembly GCF_030440005.1 of Streptococcus sp. SP1. NCBI lineage: Bacteria > Bacillati > Bacillota > Bacilli > Lactobacillales > Streptococcaceae > Streptococcus > Streptococcus sp. SP1. The sequence goes on along the minus strand of NZ_JAQFJJ010000004.1, from coordinate 77,010 downwards.
CGCGTTATCTGCATCATCTGTAGACAATTTTTGTACATCGATCACGACATTGTCTTTACCAAGAGCTGTCTCAATAGAGCTCTTCATGGAGTCTGCTTGTTGGACAAGTGAGCTAGAAGATTGGTCTACGACATAGTCGATATGGATTGGGAATTGAACACCTTGTGATTGCAATTCAGATTTTGCTTTTGCAAGTTCTGCTTTGGCTTTATCCGCATTGTGCAAGCTATCTTGAGCATCGGCAAAGCTCACACCTTTCCACTCATCTCCTGTTGCGGCAAGTTTTTCTTCAACGAGCGTACCGAAGTCTTTTCCGTTGGCTTGCACAAATGTAGGTGGAACTAGTAGGGTACGAAGGGTTTTAGTTGCTCCATCTTTACCGTTTGATTGAGCACTATATGAGGTTCTATCCAAAGCAAAGTTCAAGGCTTGACGGAAGTTCTTGTTTTGAAGAGCTGTCTTGGTGCTGTTCTTTTGTTCGTCAGAAGTCTTCTTAGTATGACCGTAGTTTTGACGGTTGACGTTGAAGTAAGCATAGTAGACAACCGCATCTTGTGGTGAATAAACGATGTTATCCTTGAATTTCTTTTGAATCGTAGTGTAAGTTGAACTCGTTGGGAAGAGACGGGCAGAAGTTAAGTTACCGTCTGAGAAGTTACGAGCAAGATAGTCTTGGTCTGATCCATCGAAGTAAGTCAATTTAACCGTATCGATGTGAACATTTTTCTTGTCGTAGTATTCAGGGTTTTTATCCAACTCAATTTGTGATTTTGAAGTGAATGATTTCAAAATGTATGGACCGTTGTAGAGGATACCACTTGGTTTTACGCTACCAAAGTCTTTACCAGCTGATTCCAAGAATTTTTCATTGACTGGCATCATAGTAGCAGTGGTCAATTTAGAATTCCAGAAAGATTCAGGTTGGTTCAAAGTATATTGAAGAGTGTGATCATCAACAGCTTTTACCCCAACAGTTGAGAAGTCTTTTGTTTTCCCGTTTACATAGTCATCCAAGCCTTTGACTGAGTTTTGAACCAAGTAAAGAGCATCAGATTTTTTATCTGCTACGTATTTTAGAGATGTCACGAAATCTTGTGCAGTGACGTCAGCGTATTTATTTCCTTCTGAATCATACCACTTCGCATCTTTTCGAAGCTTGTAAGTATAAGTCAGACCGTCTTTTGAAACGGACCAGTCTTCTGCAAGAGCAGGCACTAGGTTACCGTATTGGTCGTTTTCGAACAAACCATCGACCAAGTTGGTAGTAATGTCGCTTGTAGTTGCACGATTTGAAGTCAAATAGTTCAAGGTATCAGGGTCTGTACCATACACGTAGTTGTAGGTCGTCCCTTTTGACGCATTAGAAGATGAGCCACATGCAGCAAGGAAAAGCGTTGAAGCCGCGGCGACACCTGCTAAAAGAGCAAGCTTCGATTTTTTCATATTCGTGTCTCCTTTTGAATAATTTAAATTATTATACTCCAATCAATCTACAAAATAAAGTGTTTTTTGAACTTTTTTTGTATATTTACACACGAGTATACAGAGAAACCTTGATTTTAAGGGATTTTTAAGGAATAAAAATTTTTTTGAAAAATTTACTATTATGCTTTACATACTAGCTTGGAAAGAGTATACTGATAGTGAAACAGCTAGTATGTAAAACAAACTAGTAAAAAATGTGAAGAAAGAGGTGAGAAGGATGAAAGAGTCCCAATTACTAAAGGGAGTCTTGGAGGGCTGTGTGCTGGAGATTATTTCTAAAAAGGCTATCTATGGCTATGAATTGATCCAAAGTCTCAAAGAGATGGGATTTGATAAGATTGTCGCTGGGACCATTTATCCCCTGCTTCAAAAATTAGAAAAACAAGGGGTTATTCATGGGGAAATGAGGCCGTCTCCAGATGGTCCTGATCGTAAGTATTTTTCACTCAGTGATGCTGGAAGAGAGCGCTTAGGGGAATTTTGGGACCAGTGGCAGGAGCTAGTCACAAAAGTAGAACGTATCAAGAAGGATGGAGAAGAATGGTAGAAAGTTATACAGAAAAAATGTCAGATGAATTGAGTCATCTAAACAAAGAGGATCAAGTCTATGTGAAAAAAATGGTGGCCTATATTGGGGCCAAGTCCTATTTTTATGATGATGAAGCGCTCGGTGAACAACTCTACAATATGGTTTGCGACCTGAAAGTTGCTGAAAAAGAAGGCATTCGGGCGGTGGATTATTTTGGAAAGGATCCACGAGCGATGGTGGATCAAGTTCTTTCAGATTTGCCTAAACGCTCTTTAGGATCTTATGTGGGACTAGTTTTTATACTTGGAGTGATCTTGGTTGGCATGCGTTATTTAATGGATTTTACCTGGATGACACCACTGAAAATCGAACCTTTAACCTATGTTGTCATTCTACTCAATTTCTTGGTGTTCAGCCAGTTCATCACGTGGCTTTGGTCCAAACAGAGCTATGGTGAAATGGAGTGGTCTTGGGCTATGTTTATCAGTGTGATCAGCCTGATGGTGTTTCTGAACATCGTACGACTATTTTCGATCCATTTTGGCCACATTGGGAGTATCCTCTTGTCAGATGGTTGGGGGATTGCTCTTGCTGTCTTAGTCTTACTTGGGTTTGCAGTTATGGCCTATAGAAGCAGGGAGCGTTTGATGTCGAGTCTACTAGTCATGGGCCTGACTTTCTTAGTTACTGGATGCTGGATTCGTCTTGTGAATCAGGAAACTGCTCATTTAATAGGCTGGCTCCTTCCTCTCATGGGACTAGTCCTGACCCTTGTTGTATTTTGTCTCCAAAGAAAGAAGGAAGAAGCATGAAATCAGCAATGTATTTTGAAGAAACGCAGGCCTTGATGCAAACCTTTAGCCAAGAGGATCAAGTTTATTTCCAAGATCTCTGGGATTATTTCAATCTTGCAGGTTTCTTATATGAGGAGAAAGCCTTAAGAGAGCAGGTCTATAATCTAGCACTTGACTTTTCGCAAGCAAGCGGAGATGGCCTCACGGCAAAGGATTATTTTGGCCTTGATCCAAAGGGAATGGCAGACCAAATCATCGAAAATATGCCCAAAGAATCGACGCGGTCTGTTTTGAAATATGGGGCTATCTTTTCAGGTATTGTGATTTTTTATCGCCTCCTAAGTGATTTTGCTTCTCAAGCGGTCCTTGTGCTCAAGCCACTAGTCTATTTAACCGACATCATTTTGGGACTCCTAGCTGTTGGGATAATCTTCTATCTCCTTCGTCGCCTCATTTTTGCGGAAGAAAAAGCGAAAAAAGCAATTTATGTAGCATTGGTTCTAGTTCTAGGATTCTATTTTGTTGGTGAAATAGTGGGGGTCCGTTTCTTGCCAGCTCTTGCATGGTTTGTAGTCCCTAGTCCTTGGGATGCTCTTCTCATGACAGGGTCTAGCGGAGCTCTCATTCTTTGGCAATGGAAAGAAGAGTTTGGACGAGCTTTCATCTTTCCTATCGTCGCCTTTTTAGTGGTTGGATTCTTACATCGCTGGACCTTGGCACAAGGAGTTCAGAATCTTGGTATGACGGTTCTTCTGCCCACAGTGATCATCGTCTTTGGGTTGGTTATTTATTATTGGTTTACGATTCGTGCTTTGAAAAAGAATAGGACGGAAAGTGATAAATAGTAAGAAAAGGGGGAAAAAGAGTCTCCCCTTTCTTGTCCAAGTATGATAGAATAAACTCATTAGATGGGAGAATATGCATGAATCTATTTCGAAAAAAGGGACTTGGGCAAGTACACCCCGGTCTAAATCGCCATTTACGTTTATGGGATTTGATTATTTTAGGAATTGGTGCCATGGTGGGGACAGGGATCTTCACGATTACTGGGACTGCAGCCGCGAATTTAGCTGGTCCAGCCTTGATCATTTCGATTGTGATTGCGGCTTTTTGCGTTGGCTTATCTGGCCTTTTCTTTGCTGAATTTGCGTCTCGCATCCCTTCAACTGGTGGGGCCTATAGTTACCTCTATGCCATCTTTGGAGAGTTTCCAGCCTGGATTGCCGGTTGGTTGACCGTGATGGAATTTATGACAGCTGTATCAGGGGTGGCTTCAGGTTGGGCCGCGTATTTCAAGGGCTTGTTGGCCAATCTTGGCTGGAGCCTGCCGACGGCTTTAAACGGGACTTTTGATCCAGCTAAGGGAACTTATGTGGATCTCTTGCCTATTTTGGTCATGGTCCTCGTCACAGCCTTAGTTCTTATGAATGCAAAAGCGGTTTTACGCTTTAATTCCCTGCTGGTCTTACTCAAGTTTTCTGCTCTTGCCTTGTTTGTCCTTGTCGGGATTTTTCATCTAAACCCTGGCAACTGGGCAAACTTTGCCCCTTATGGATTTGGCGAAATCTATGGTGGTCAGACAGGGATTATGGCTGGAGCTTCGCTCATGTTCTTTGCCTTTCTTGGTTTTGAGTCCATTTCCATGGCGGTCGACGAAATCAAGGAACCACAAAAGAACGTTCCTCGCGGCATTGTCCTTAGTCTTTTGATCACAACGGTTCTTTATATTTTGGTCACCCTGGTTTTGACCGGTATGGTTCCTTTTAAGAACTTAAATGTAGATGATGCAGTAGCCTTTGCCCTCCGTCAGGTAGGAGCCGGCTGGGCTGGGAATTATGTATCACTGGTCGCTATTTTGACCCTGATTACCGTCTGCATTTCCATGACCTTTGCCCTCTCACGGATGATTTACAGTTTGGCGCGGGATGGGCTCTTGCCAAAAGCTATGAAACAGCTCGATCCAAAAACTAGAATTCCCAAAAATGCAACACTAGTAGCTGGCTCGATGGCTGCCATTGCTGGTGGAGTCTTCCCGCTAGCCAGTATCGCTTCCTTCTTAAATATCTGTACCTTGGCTTACCTGGTTATGTTGGCCTTTGCCCTCTTGAAATTGCGTAAGGAACACGGGGCCCCTGGACCTGGTGAATTTAAAACGCCCTTGGTTCCAGTCTTGCCAATCCTATCGATTGTGGTCTGTCTGTCCTTTATGACCCAGTATTCCCTATCGACCTGGCTGGCCTTCGGAGTTGCTCTCTTGATCGGGGTTGGAATTTATTTCGGTTATGGGTATCGCCATTCAGAAGAAAATCAATAAAAGATGAAAGCTAGAGTAGTAGAACTCTGGCTTTTTACATAGAGAAAGCTCTTTTTTTGGTATAATAAAGGGAGAAAGTTAACTAGATAACAAAGGAGAACATCATGACATTTGAAGAGATTTTACCAGGCTTAAAGGCTAAGAAAAAATATGTACGTACAGGTTGGGGTGGAGCTGAGAACTATGTGCAGCTTTTTGATACCATCGAGCAAAATGGAGTGGCTCTAGAAGTGACGCCTTATTTCCTCATTAACGTTTCTGGTGAAGGGGAAGGCTTCTCTATGTGGAGTCCAACCCCTTGTGATGTCTTAGCGACAGATTGGGTGGAAGTCCATGACTAAAAGAGTCTTGATTACAGGCGTGAGTTCCGGGATTGGTCTGGCTCAAGCTCGACTCTTTCTAGAAAAGGGCTACCAGGTCTATGGGGTGGACCAGGGAGCGGATCCCCAGTTAGCAGGTGATTTCCATTTCTTGCAGAGGGACTTAACTCTTGATTTGACGCCGATTTTTGACTGGTGTCCTGAGGTAGAGGTCTTGTGCAATACGGCTGGGGTTTTGGATGATTACAAACCGCTTCTTGAGCAAAGTGCTCAGGAGATTCAGGAGATTTTTGAGATTAACTATGTGACTCCGGTGGAGCTGACACGGCATTATCTGACTCAAATGTTGGAGAAGAAGCGAGGTATCATCATCAATATGTGCTCCATTGCATCTAGTCTAGCTGGTGGAGGCGGTCACGCTTATACTTCCTCCAAGCATGCTCTAGCGGGCTTTACCAAGCAGTTGGCCCTGGATTATGCAGAAGCTGGGATTCAGGTCTTTGGCATCGCGCCAGGAGCCGTCAAAACAGGCATGACAGTAGCTGACTTTGAACCAGGTGGTTTGGCTGACTGGGTAGCCAGTGAGACGCCTATCAAGCGCTGGATAGAACCAGAAGAAGTAGCCGAAGTCAGCCTCTTTTTGGCTAGCGGGAAGGCTTCTGCTATGCAGGGACAACTCCTGACCATTGATGGCGGATGGAGCTTGAAGTAGGGGGATGAAAAAGCAAGAGTTGAAATCTTGCTAAGAAATGTAATTGTTTTTTCCTTACTGAAAGAGGATCAAACCTAGATGAACAATTAAGTTAGGATAGTGGTGAGACAGGTATTTACCTCTATGCTAAAGAAGATCTTACTGAACGAAATTAAACCTACCAGAGTGATCAGGATGAATCAGATTTCTTTATGATTGGTAACGATGGAGATCTAGCCTATTTCACCAAAAAAAGACAGGGATAATAACAATTATGAAGATAACTGAGGGTAAGTTCAGAAGAACTTTTTGAATGGGCTATCTGAAACCTTAAGAGATTGTTTTAGAAGAAACGTATAGTACAATTGATTTGCTAAGTCATTATGGAATGAAGGTGAAATCATGATTAAATTAGTGAATGTTACTAAATGTTTTAGTGATGGATCGGATGTCAGATATATTTTCAAAAATTGTAATTTTGAATTTAAAAAAGGTAGCACAACTGCAATAGTTGGCCGTTCTGGATTAGGAAAAACTACTCTTGTTAAATTAATATTAGGGATTACCAGTTTAAATGAGGGGGATATCTTAGTCTGTGGTAGTTCCATTTTAGATATGAAAAATTTGAGTAAGGTAAGGCGTAGGAATATTGGCTGTGTCTTCCAAAACTTTAATTTGATTTCAGGTTTCACGGTGGAAGAGAATATTCTACTTCCAAGATATTTTTTTGAAAATGGAGAGAATAACATTAACGAAATTTGTAACACTTTAGGTCTTTCAAAGGAAATGTTAAGCAAGAGTATTGATAAGATTAGTGGAGGTGAAAAACAAAGAGTTGCTTTGGCAAGAGCTCTTATTAATAATCCAGAAATATTGATAGCAGATGAACCTACTGGTAATTTAGACGCTGCTAACGAACAAAATATAATAGAATTGTTGAAGCGGATCAATGAGGAGTTAGGTATCACGATTATAACAGTAACTCATAGTGATAAGGTGGCGAATAGTATGCAGTCTATTTGCACAGTTGTTGATGGCAAAATTGAGTACGTAAGGAGATGATAAAATGAATCATTCCATATTATTCATTGCTAAAAGAGATTTAGAAGTTAACAAACGAAGATATAGATTAGTTCGACTGTCAATAGCGATCTCTGTTTTGCTAATTGTTTTAGTGATGCTCATTTCTAATTCTTTCTATAATAAAATGATTAAAGAAATGACTGTAGCAAATAAAAATGTTGTTACTGTTGCCTTTGGTAATAAAGAAAATTCTCTGAATTATAAAGCTTTGCCTTTATTTTCTAATGAAGATATTGATCGAGTAAAAAAAATAGATGAAGTAAAAAATATTACTGGTGTAAAACTATTATTTACGGATGATATCAAATTCCAAAATGGCAAAACATCGGTTTCCAATACTATCCATTGTCTAGAAGAAAAGTATTTAAAAAACCTGAATATTAGAATTGCTGAAGGGAAATTTCCAGAGAAGGACAATGAAATATTAATCGGAGATTCCGTACACAAGGCTACATCAATGAATGTCGGAGATACGGTGACTATTAAGATTGATAATCATTATGAAAAGTTTGTAATTTCTGGCATTATAGACAAGCAAGAAGCGCAGTTATTTTCTACCTTGCCAACAGAAATAAATCAAATGATGGCAATCAATGTAAATAGTAGTAGCGTTTCATCAAATAAGTATTACTATCTGAATGCTACTGTAAAAAATGGAACCGATTTAAATGAAGTGGCAAACAAGATAGAAAAGAATGTTTTAAAAAATGAAAATTTAAAACAATCTTTATCAGGAACAGGATTAGATGTTGTTGTAGCAACACAACAGGATGTTATCAATATGCTATCCAGATGGTTTTCCTACATCGACCTTTTTATCCTCTTAATCATAGTTCTTATCTCTATTGTAGCGATTATTAATATCATCAATATTCTAGCCATTACCATTCAGGAGAATCATAAACAGATCGCAACTTTTAAAATCATCGGTGCATCTGATCGACAGATAAAAAGAATATATTTATTTGAAAGCTTTATGATGGGAGTAAGAGGTACAAGCGCGGGATTGGTGATAGGAATTGCTATTTCTTATTTGATCATCTTTTTGAGTGGATTACCACTAGATATTGAACTTACCAGATTGTTGTTCCCGGTATTAATAGGGATACTCACTTCAGTTTTTGCAGGATTATTGGTATCTAGAAAAATTACTAAAATTGATATTGAAAAGGTATTAAATCAATAGAGAAGAAATGATTAGGGTCAATAAGAGATGGTGTTGCAAAAAGAATAGCTATACTGGTTTCACTATCGACTGAGCTTTGAATGAAAGTAGGAGGATTTGATGGAAATCAAAAATCATTTTGGCGTCTACGGAGTCTGTCTTCAAGAGGGGAAACTGTTCTGCATTGAAAAAACTAGAGGCCCCTATCAACATCGTTTTGATCTACCGGGTGGTAGTCAGGAACTCGGTGAGGGGTTGACAGAAACCCTCAAGAGAGAAGTTCTGGAAGAGACGGGCTATACCCTTAGCCGTTACTCAAATCCTAGGGGTTATGACGTGCTGGTTCAAGAAGAAGGGCAAGACTTCTGTCTAAGACGGTTGATTGAGCGGTCAATATGGGTTGAAAAAGTAAAATAATAAGGATAAAATGAGTCTAGTAAAACCACTGGGCTCATTTTCTATTTTAGCTTTATGGAAAAGGAATCTTATGGTATGATAGCCTAAAAGGGACCTGTAATATGGAGGTCAAATAAAAAAAGCCTTTGGGAAGAGAGACTCAAAAGGAGACGAGATGCTAGTATTAACAGACACAGATCCAGCTATTTCAAGCGAAGATTTTTTACAATTTGAGGAGATTCTTGGAAAGAAATTACCAAAATCTATGATGGATTTTTATCTCAAGCACAACGGTGGCCAGCCCCAAGTAATGGGTGTCCACGATGAACATCATCTCTTTCCTTTTAATTCCTTTGATTCACTTGAGGAGATGAGGAAGTCTCTTACATGGTATGACGATGAGGCTGTGCCTGCAGGATTTAGGGCTACAGACCTTCTCCATTTCGCCTATGATCCTGGTTCTGGCAACTATGCTCTTTCTCTAAGGGAAGAAGATTATGGTATGGTTTACTTCTATATTTTAGAAGAAACAGCTGAGGTGTATGGTCAATGGCCATCTTTTGAGGTTTTTTTGAACTCCTTTGTTGAAGAGTGAGATTAAAAAGGAGAAGGGATGCGAAAACATAAATGAATAATTGCCCCTTTTAACTTGCATGTTTATGATGAGAATCCTCAAAATGTTCGAGGGTCGCTCATTTATTACCGTGATGTAGAATACAGACTAGAATTGTTTGACACTCGAGAAGAGGAGGGATTTGAAGGAAATAGCTACGATTTGGCATCTCTGGATTTGGAGAAAAAATGCCTGAATTAAGTAAAGCTATCGACTTTGATCCAGAAGGAAGTATGTTTTGTGCTTATTCTTCCAAGGTAGACGCCTTAGCTAGATTTGCACTTGGATTGAAAGAGTTTGTGATGATACCAACACTATGAAAGACTTGTTTAGCCGAGCAGAGTTGGATTAGTTGACTAAAATCTCTTTAAATTTTAAAAAAGAATAGAAAGGATTTCAGATGAAGCTATCGGAAATAGTTGAACAACTGGAAAAACATCCAGACCTACATCTCTATTTAGATAAAATTTTAAAAAAGAATAAGAAAACCCAAGCTAGCTATCTCGAATCGCTAAATCATCTGGCCTATTTACTTTATCTGAATGGTCAAGAGGAAATAGCTAAGGAATTATTAGATAGTATCATACAAGTTCCATTTGAAGGGAATTATAACACTTGGACTTTTGTTGATAGCTCTCTGGTTTTATTGGCCTATCTGGAAAGAGAGGCAGAAAATAAAGTATTCGACTATAAAAAAATCCTTTTATCTCCATTAGAACAGGGGGAAGAATCAACTCAAAAAATAAGAAGGAGAGTTCATCAGAGATTTTTGAATGGTGATAGCTTGGATCAAAAGCTTGCAAAAATCGAGCACTCTTTAAGTCTTGAATCAGAAATGGAACGCCGTCTGCTATACTTGACAGATTTATTGAAAATTTACCTCTTTATTACTGAGTTAACTTGTGAAAAGACAGATATCCAGGCAAAAATCGAAGAGAATACGGAGATACTGAAGAAGTATATCAAGGAGCATGAAATCTATAGCCTCTTTCCTTTTAAGGGATAAAGTGAGCTAGCAATCTTTAACTTTTAGAAAGAGTAGAATATGGAAATTAAAAATCACTTTGGTGTATACGGAGTCTGTCTTCAAGACGGGAAACTGCTCTGCATTGAAAAAACAAGAGGCCCTTATCAACATCGTTTTGATCTACCGGGTGGTAGTCAGGAAGCAGGTGAAGGGTTGACTGAAACCCTCAAGAGAGAAGTTTTGGAAGAGACAGGTTATACGCTAAGTCATTATTCAAATCCTAGGATTTATGACGTGCTGGTTCAAGAAGATGGGAAAGATTTTGCTGTACATCATATCATGGCCTTTTATGATATCGTACTCGATTTCGAGAGCTCTCAACAATCCCTTCCTCAGGAGGTTCTTGATGGAAGCAATGATTCAGCCAATGCCATTTGGTTGAATTGGGAAGAAATTACCGAAGAAAATGTCTCACCCTTAGTATTAAAGGTGAAGGCAGAGTTACGAGGATTTCCAGAATTAGAACTGACAAGCTATAGAAATTGGAAGGTAAAAGAAAAGAAGGAGAAGAAATGACACCTCAAGAAATGTGGAATACCTACAAGCAAATCAACCCCTCTATCGGAGATGAGATAGATGCCTGGGCTTTTGGAGTGGAACCAGACCTTTTAGCGGAACTGGTCTTTAAAGGCGAAAAAACAGCAACAGCCTCAGCCTACGATCTCTATGCAGTAGAGGACGAACCCCTTCCACAAGAAGGAACTTTTGATGTTGTTTTAGACAGTAAGGATCAAGCTGTCTGCATTATTGAAATTACAAAGGTTTCCGTTCAGCCTTTTCATCAGGTTTCAGCCGACCATGCCTATAAGGAAGGTGAAGGAGACAAATCTCTAGCCTATTGGCGTCAGGTTCATGAGGAGGTTTTCACCGAGTGGATGAGCGAGGCCGGACTGACTTTTACCCCTGACAGCAAGGTGGTTTTAGAAGAATTTCGTAAGGTTTATCCATTATAGATACGCTCTCCTTTTAGGAGAGTCATTATTGAAGACAAAATCAATTTGAAAACTTTCCTTAGGTGAGTACGGACGTCAGCGAACTTCCTCGAAGTTCCATGACTTATTAAGATACAAAGAGCATCTGCGGATACAGTTAAAATAGGAAGTTCTCCTAGAATCTTTAGATTCTAGGAGAACTTATCTTTTTGACACAATCCGCAGCCCGTGTTCAATTAGTTTTGAGCCTCTTCGCTCCTTAATTTCTGGGCTCAGGCTAAAACAGTTTCCCAAACTGTTTTACTCTCAAAACTCCCGAGTGCTTGAAATGATTGTATTTCAAGCACTTTTCTCACAGCGGAAAGTTTTAGTATATTTTTGATTAATTTTTAAAATTAAAACTATTATTACTGATTTGTAGAGTAACGTTACTTATCTTACTAAAAAATAGTTTGTCTACATTCGAGCTTTCCTTATAGGAGAGTTTTTTGGTTTGGGTCTTATTTTCCAAAAGGGCTAAAAAATGGTATAATATAAGCGATATTGTACAGAAAAGAGAAATGTTATGCCAAATTATGCCATTATTTTAGCAGCGGGGAAAGGTACCCGTATGAAGTCAGATTTGCCTAAGGTTCTTCACAAGGTTGCAGGGATCTCAATGTTGGAGCATGTCTTCCGTAGTGTTGGAGCCATCTCACCTGAGAAGACGGTAACGGTTGTGGGCCACAAGGCGGAATTGGTGGAGCAAGTCCTAGCTGGACAAACAGAATTTGTTAAACAAACCGAACAATTGGGAACTGGTCATGCGGTAATGATGGCAGAGCCAGTCTTGGAAGGTCTTGAAGGCCATACTCTTGTCATCGCAGGAGATACACCTTTGATTACGGGTGAAAGCCTCAAACACTTGATCGACTTTCATATCAACCACAAGAATGTGGCAACCATTTTGACAGCCGAAGCAGCCAATCCATTTGGCTATGGTCGGATTGTTCGTAATGACAATGCGGAAGTGCTTCGAATTGTCGAGCAAAAGGATGCGACAGATTTTGAAAAGCAAATCAAGGAAATCAATACAGGGACTTATGTCTTTGACAATGCGCGCCTCTTTGAAGCGTTGAAAAATATCAACACTAACAATGCCCAAGGCGAATACTATATCACGGACGTGATCGGTATTTTCCGAGAAGCAGGTGAAAAAGTCGGGGCCTATACGCTTAAAGACTTTGATGAAAGTCTTGGGGTCAATGACCGCGTGGCCCTTGCGACAGCAGAAGGCATCATGCGTCGTCGTATTAACCAAGCCCACATGGTTAATGGGGTGAGCTTTGTCAACCCGGATGCGGCCTATATCGATGTCGATGTTGAGATCGCACCAGAAGTGCAAATCGAAGCCAATGTTACCCTAAAAGGGCACACAAAGATTGGGGCTGAAACCGTCTTAACCAATGGAACCTATATTGTGGATAGTGAAATTGGTGCAGGTGCCGTTATTACCAACTCCATGATTGAAGAAAGCACGGTAGCAGATGGCGTAACGGTAGGACCATACGCTCATATTCGTCCAGGTTCTAGCCTCGCCAAAGATGTCCATATTGGGAACTTTGTCGAAGTCAAAGGTTCATCTATTGGCGAAAATACCAAAGCAGGTCATTTGACCTACATCGGCAACTGTGAAGTCGGTAGCAACGTTAACTTTGGTGCAGGAACTATCACAGTGAATTACGATGGCCAACATAAGTTTAAAACGACGATTGGAAACAATGTCTTTGTCGGCTCCAATTCGACGATTATTGCGCCAGTTGAATTAGGCGACAATTCCTTAGTCGGTGCTGGATCAACCATTACCAAGGATGTACCAGCTGATGCGATTGCGATTGGTCGTGGCCGTCAAGTGAATAAAGAAGAGTATGCCCTTCGCTTGCCACACCATCCTAAAAATAAATAGGAGATTCTCATGCAATTTGAAGAAAAAACCATTGAGCGCAAGGAGATTTATCAGGGGCCAATTTTCCAAGTGGTCACTGATCAAGTAGAACTACCCGCTGGAAAAGGCCAAGCGCAGCGTGATTTAATCTTCCATAACGGAGCAGTAGCGGTTTTGCCGATCACAGAAGATGGGAAAACGATCTTGGTCAAGCAGTACCGCAAGGCGATTGAAAGGACCTCGGTGGAGATTCCAGCAGGGAAGTTAGAAAAGGGAGAAAATGCAGATCCTAAATCGGCTGCTCTGCGTGAGTTGGAAGAAGAAATTGGCTATACAGCGGATCTAGAGTTATTGTATGATTTTTATTCTGCCATTGGATTTTGTAATGAGCGAATCAAACTTTATGGTGCGACCAACTTGAAAAAGGTGGAAAATCCACGTCCACAAGATGCGGATGAGACCTTAGAGTTATTAGAAGTGACCTTGAAGGAAGCGAAAGATTTGATCCTGTCTGGTGAAATCTGTGATGCCAAGACCATCATGGCTATCCAATATTGGGACTTAATCAATAAATAGAGGAGGATCCGATGGGAAAACCTTTATTAACCGATGAAATGATTGAACGAGCGAGGCGAGGTGAGGACATTTCGGATCCTAAAATGGTCGATGCTGAAGAGACGAAGATTATTCGGACAGACCACAGGGGATTTGGCTACGAACGACCTATGAGAGAAAGCCGTAGGGAGCGCCCGCAGGAGAGCTATTCACAGGATACCTTGCAGATCCAAGTGGAGCCCACTGTGACCAAGAGTCGTCGCATTGAAGAGCGTAAACAAAGTGTGGTCCAATCCAAACTCAATAAGATTTTGTTCTGGATCATTGTGCTCCTCATTGCCTTGATCATTGCTATTTGGCGTCTGTAAGGTCGTCACAAGGAGAGAATGGATATGAAAATTGGAATTATCGCAGCCATGCCCCAGGAGTTAAAGATTCTGGTTGAAGCCCTTGAAAATGGGGAAAAGCATCTGCGTCTTGGAAAAGTCTACTATACAGGATCGATTGGTCGCCATGAAGTCGTTTTGGTTGAAAGTGGCATCGGAAAAGTCATGTCTGCCATGAGTGTAGCCGTCTTGGCCAATGATTTCAAAGTGGAAGCCATTATCAATACAGGATCTGCAGGAGCAGTCGCACCGGGAATGGCTGTTGGAGATATCGTTCTTGCGAATAAATTGGCCTATCATGATGTGGATGTGACAGCCTTTGGCTATAAGTATGGTCAAATGGCAGGTCAACCACTTTACTTTGAATCCAGTCGCTATTTTGTATCAGAAATGAAAAAAGTTCTGGAAGAAGAAGCTGCAACCACGCATGTTGGCTTGATTACAACAGGAGATAGCTTTATCGCAAGTGAAGAAAAAGTCGCAGCGATTCGGGAGCATTTCCCAGAAGTCTTGGCAGTTGAGATGGAAGGGGCAGCCGTTGCCCAAGCCGCACACGCAGCTGGACGTCCTTTCATGGTCATTCGAGCTATGAGTGATACGGCAGATCACGCAGCCAATATCTCTTTTGATGAATTTATCGTGGAGGCTGGCGAACGCTCTGCTCAAACCTTGATTACCTTCTTAAAGAGATTGGTGTAAAATAAACAATAGAGCCAAGGAATATCTTATGATAGAAGTGGGACGAATAATGAAGTTCGATTCAATTTCATTTCCAGTCCCTCTTCTTTTTTTGAAGCTGATTTTTTTAGAAATAGGGTGCTTTCATGCTATAATAAAGTCTAGTAATGTAAAGGAGAAATTATGGTTTTATCAAAGAAACGGGCACGCCATGTGATTGAAGAAATTATTGCTCTCTTTCCAGATGCTAAGCCAAGTTTGGATTTTCGCAACCATTTTGAATTACTAGTAGCAGTCATGCTCTCAGCTCAGACGACAGACGCGGCTGTTAACAAAGCGACACCAGGTTTGTTTGCGGCTTTTCCAACCCCACAAGCTATGGCAGCAGCCAGTGAAGCCGCTATCGCCAAGCATATTTCTAAATTAGGCCTCTATCGAAATAAGGCCAAATTTCTCAAAAAATGTGCCCAGCAATTGCTAGATAACTTTGATGGTCAAGTGCCTCAGACTCGCGAAGAGTTAGAAAGCCTGACAGGAGTAGGTCGCAAGACAGCAAATGTCGTTATGAGTGTAGGATTTGGTATTCCAGCCTTTGCTGTCGATACCCATGTGGAGCGGATCTGCAAGCACCATGATATTGTCAAGAAATCAGCGACGCCATTGGAAGTTGAAAAGCGGGTCATGGATGTTCTGCCAAAGAGCGAATGGCTAGCTGCCCATCAAGCCATGATTTATTTTGGACGGGCTATCTGCCATCCTAAAAATCCTGAATGTGACCAGTACCCACAACTCTATCATTTTGATTAGGAATCAGTTCCTCTGCTCGTTCGAGCAGAGGTTCTTTTTTAGGCTGAACGTATATTTATTAAAAGGATTGAAAGATTCAGTTTTGCAAATCTGTGGTGGTAGGTGCCTAGATTCGCCTATCCAGCTTTTTTGAGATTGATTTCAAGATGCTTTTTCTTGACATCTTATTATATTCATTCAGAAATAACGAACTTTTTTAAAATAAATTTGGTTTTTTAAAAGAAATAGTGTATAATGGTAGAAAATCTAACATAAGGAGATAGTGATGAAAGCAAAAAAACTGTTAGCTCTTGCAGGAGTTTCTGTTGCAGGTGCCTTTCTCTTAGCAGCGTGTGGTGGTGGTAGTAGCAATCAAGCAACCTACTCATTCGTCTATTCAGCGGATCCAAATACCTTGGATTACATCGCTGCAACTCGTACAACAACTTCAGATGTCACAAGTAACCTTGTAGATGGTCTTCTTGAAAACGACCAATACGGAAACTTTGTGCCAAGTCTAGCAGAAGATTGGACTGTCTCTGAAGATGGATTAACCTATACTTACAAACTTCGTAAGGATGCCAAATGGTATACGAGTGAAGGAGAAGAATATGGTGCTGTAACGGCTCAAGACTTTGTTACAGGGATCAAACACGCGGTTGAGTCTAAATCAGAAGGTCTCTTCTTGATTCAAAATTCGATCAAAGGTTTGGATGCCTATGTAAAAGGGGAAACCAAAGACTTTAACACAGTTGGAGTCAAAGCCTTAGACGACCACACCATCCAATATACTTTGGTCCGTCCAGAAAGCTTCTGGAACTCAAAAACAACCTCAGGTGTTCTTTTCCCAGTCAATGCGGATTTCTTGAAATCTCAAGGAAAAGATTTTGGTTCTTTGAAACCTAGCAGCATCTTATACAATGGTCCATATTACTTGAAATCATTGACTTCAAAATCTGAGATTGAATTGGTCAAGAACAAAGACTATTACGATGCGAAAAATGTTCATATCGATAATGTCAAATTGACCTTTAACGATGGATCAAACCCAGATTCTATCATTAAAAACTTTGAAAAAGGTCAATATTCCTTTGCATCTGTTATGCCAAACAGCTCGACTTACAAGAGCGTTAAGAAAAACTTTGGCGACAACATTGTCTACGGTTTACAATTAGGAACATCCTACTATCTTGGATTCAACTTGGACCGTCAAAAGTATGACCACACTGCCAAAACAACGGATGAACAAAAAGCTTCTACCAAGAAAGCAATCCTGAACAAGGATTTCCGTCAAGCGGTAAACTTTGCATTTGACCGTAAATCTTATGCAGCACAAGTATCCGGGGCTGATGCGGCTGAAAATACCCTTCGTAGTACCTTGGTGCCACCAACCTATGTCCAAATCAATGGAGAAGATTTTGGTAAAGTCGTTGAAAAACAATTGGTTACCTATGGAGACCAATGGAAGGGTGTGAATCTGGACGATGGTCAAACAAGCCTTTACAGCCCAGAAAAAGCCAAGGCTTCATTTGCGAAAGCTAAAGCTGAATTGCAAAAACAAGGAGTTCAATTCCCAATTCATTTGGACTATATTGTCAGCCAAGTGGACAACAGCATGGTCCAACAAGCTAGCTCCTTCAAACAATCTGTAGAGTCAGCGCTTGGTGCAGACAATGTCGTTGTGGACCTTCAAAAGGTTTCGGATGATGATTTCCAAAATATCACCTATTTCAGTGATACAGCAGCTGCGAGAGATTACGATATCTCAGGCGGTGGTTGGGCCCCTGACTACCAAGATCCATCCACTTATCTCGAAAGTATCAGCCCAGTCAATGGTTCAGTTTCATACTATTTTGGTATAGATGCGGGAACAAACAACCCAGCCATTGCAGCAGTTGGTTTGGACCAATACGCCAACATGTTAAAAGATGCGGATGCTGAATTGTTGGATCAAGCAAAACGCTACGAAAAATATGCAGCAGCACAAGCTTGGTTGACGGATAGTGCGATTACGCTTCCAACTGTTTCAAATGGTGGTTCTCCAATGCTTCAACGGACCGTACCATACAGTCGTGCTGCTTCATGGGTTGGTACAAAAGGAACAGGAACATTCTACAAATACCTTGAAATGTCCAAAGATGTTGTCACAACCAAAGACTTTAACAAGGCCAAAGAAGAATGGTTGAAGAAAAAAGCAGAATCCAATAAAAAAGCTCAAGAAGATCTCAAAGATCACATTGAGAAGAAAAAATAAAAAAATCAATCATTGGTCTATCAATGAAGATAAAAAAGTCGGAGCCGTCATGTGAAGGCTCCGTTTTTTTTTATGTCTCGAAAGTCAGTCTGTCTCATTTTTTAAGATGAAAGATAAATAAATCACCCGCTATTGAACTGCACCCCAAATAATAGATTTTTGGTTATAGCTCATAGACGGGTGATGATTATTCTATTCACTAAATCTTAAAAAATAGCCATCTGGATCTAAAACTGAAAATTCATGAGGATAGATATACTGTTCACCAACACGAAATTCTCTTTTGGTCAATGGACGATGAATAGGATAGTTAGATTCTAGCAATTTTTGATAGAGTCTAGGGACATCTTTTATGCCAAAGGAGATATTGACTCCACGACCAAATGGATAAGTCAGTTCAGCTAGCTCCTCCTTTGTTCCCTCCTCTATCATTAGCTGGCAATCTTCGAGAGAAAGAAAAAGGAAGTTCTCTTCTGGTCGCCCGTATTCGATGGTAAAACCCAGTAAATCACAGTAGAAGGAACGGGACTGCTCTATATTCGATACAATAAACTCAGGAATCACTGCATTGAAATTCATAAAGAACATCCTTACAAATCAATTTCTAATACAATTGGTGTATGATCTTGACGAGCGCCTGAGTCGATCATATCTGACTTGGTAATTTTGTCTGTCACACGGTTACTTGTGAGCCAATAGTCGATTCTCCAGCCTGTATTGTTGATTTTTGAAGTCTTGCTGCGTTGCGCCCACCAAGTGTAACGCTCCGGCACATCGCCGTGGAGGTGGCGGAAGGTATCTGTAAATCCTTTGGCCAAAAGATTTGTAAATCCTTCGCGTTCTTCGTCTGTGAAACCTGGTGAACGACGGTTGCTGGCAGGGTTAGCAAGGTCGATTTCCTTGTGAGCAACGTTGTAGTCACCGGTTGCAAGGACAGGCTTTTGCTTGTCTAGTTCAGCCAAGTATTTCGCATATTTGACATCCCAGACTTGACGTTCTTCCAAACGTTTGAGACCATCACCAGCGTTTGGTGTGTAGACCTGAGTCACGAAAAAGTGATCAAATTCTAGTGTAATGATCCGACCTTCCAAGTCCATGGTCGAAGGAGCTCCGATTTCTGGGAAAGTCACAACTGGTGTGAGCTCTTTTTTATAGAGGAACATGGTTCCAGCGTAGCCTTTACGAGCCGGTTCTTGAGAAGAGCGCCAGGTGTTTTCGTAGCCAGGGAAGAGTTCCTCAAGGATTTCAAGGTGTTTTTTGGTAGGTCCTTTGGCGGATAACTTGGTTTCTTGAATGGCAATGATATCCGCATCCTCAGCGACCAAGGTTTGAAGGACTTCTTGAGAAAGTTTAGCGCGTGCTGAATCACTAGTCAATGCAGCATTAAGCGAGTCGATATTCCATGAAATGAGTTTCATTGTGTTTCCTTTTCTTGACATGATAGATAATTTTATTATAACAAAAATTTAATGATTTTCTGATTAGAATGCCTTGAATTCTCTCCTGAAATCCATTATAATAGCTTGAATTCATTTGGAGAAAGGGAGTTCATTATGAAATTTTACTCTTATGACTATGTATTGAGTCAGATTAGTCAGCAAAATTGGGTGACCATTGGGATCTCTGGTTTGCTCATTCTACTGACCAGTTTTTTTGCGGTGAAAGCTTATCGGGATAAGCACGATAGCAAATTCCGTGAATTATCCATTATTTCCATTTTGACTCTGGTTGCAGTGGTCTTGATCGGCATCAGCAATTTCCAAAATAGCCAAAGTAATAATGACCAATTCCAACGTTCTCTGCATTTTATTGAGGTTATCTCAAAGGAGTTGAATGTCAAAAAAGAAAAGGTCTATGTCAATACTTCGGCAGCCACAGATGGGGCGATCCTGAAAGTTGGAGCAGTTTATTACCGAGCTATCGCAGGATCTGACCCAGATAGCTACCTATTAGAAAAGATGGATCTGTATAAAACAGACGTGGAACTTGTGGAGGTGAACAAATGACAGTAGATTTTTTAGCCATTTTGATTAAATTAGCTCTCGGCTTGATTTCCTTGGTATTTGTGATCAATGTGACAGGGAAAGGCAATCTAGCACCAAGTTCTGCAGTAGACCAGATACAGAACTTTGTTCTGGGGGGAATTATTGGTGGGGTTATTTACAATAGCTCCATTACCATTCTTCAATACATTGTGATTCTCTTGATGTGGACCATTTTGATCTTGCTCTTAAAATGGCTCAATACCAATGTTCGTTTTATGAAGCATTTGATTGATGGAAAACCTACTGTCATCATTAAAAATGGGAAACTCGATCCGGAAGCTTGTCGTTCCAAAGGACTTTCTGCTTCAGATGTTGCCTTGAAACTACGTGGACAAGGGATTTTTCAATTAAAAGATGTGAAGCGCGCTGTTATTGAACAAAATGGTCAATTGATTATTGTACGTTTGGGAGATGAGAATCCTAAATACCCGATTATTACGGATGGCGTAGTTCAGCTTGAAATTTTGGAAACAATTGGAAAAAGTGAAGAGTGGCTGCTGGCTGAATTGGAAAAAGAAGGCTATGACAACGTTTTGGATATTTTCATTGCCGAGTACGACAAAGGAAAGATCAACGTGGTGACCTATTAGTAGAAGAGATTGGGCGAGCCTGTCCAATCTTTTTTCTTTGTAAAATTCCAGGAAAGGCCTCTTCATTTTCTTGAGATACTCTTGAAAAAATAGTAAAATGAAAGGAAAGTGTTTATTAGAAAAGAAGGATAGAAAATTTCATGAAGAAAAAAATACGGAAGTTTGAGAATCATTCGATAACACGCAGGCTATATCTGCTGTTTAGTTTGATTTGCCTTCTTTTTTTAGTTCTGATTGCTCGGCTTGGCTATATGCAGATCACTCACCAATCCTATTATACGGATAAATTGGCAAAAGCTACGAAAAAGACGGTCAAACAAGGGAGTGTGCGAGGGCAAATCTATGATGCTTCTGGCAAGCCCTTGGTGGAAAATGTGGGGAAACAGGTTCTGACATTTACGCGGGATCGTAAAATGACAGCCCAAGAAATGCGAGAGACTGCAGGGAAACTCTTACAGTACGTTGATGTAGAGGATCCTCAAGTGACCGAACGGCAAGAAGTAGACTATTATCTAGCCAATACCAAAGTCTATCAAGAGGTCGTGGAACATCTGCCTGAGAAAAAGAAATATGATACAGATGGAAATCGTCTGCCGGAAGCTAAAATCTATCAAGCGGCAGTGGACAGCATTGATCCTTCGAAACTCGGTTATACTGATGATGAGAAAAAGATCATCTATCTTTACAGCCAGATGAATGCTGTGGAGAATTTTGCGACGGGAATCATTACGACGAAAGCGTTAGGTGCTGAGCAGATTGCGACCATCACTGCTGACAGTCAAGATTTTCCGGGAATTGCCATCACGACTAGCTGGGACCGCAAGGTTTTGGATACTCCTCTAGCCTCTATTATTGGGAATGTCTCAACCGAGCAGGCGGGGCTTCCAGCAGAAGAGGTCGACCAGTATGTCAAAAAAGGTTACGCCCTTAATGACCGGGTTGGAACGTCTTATCTCGAAAAGGAATATGAAGAGGTTCTCCAAGGGAAACGCAGTGAAAAAGAAATTCTTCTGGATAAAAATGGCAACATAGAAAAAGTGGTCGACGTTTCGAAAGGGGCTAAGGGAGAAAACCTCAAGCTCTCGATTGATTTGGATTTCCAAAAAGGGGTGGAGGATATTCTCCGCTCTGCCTTTAGCGCAGAGTTACAAGCTGGAAATGCGACCTACTCCGAAGGTGTCTATGCTGTAGCACTGGAGCCTGATACAGGGAAAGTTCTTGCTATGGCAGGGATTAAACACCAAGCAGGGAGTCAAGATCTATCAGCAGATGCTTTGGGAACAGTGACCAACGTCTTCGTCCCAGGATCCGTGGTCAAAGGAGCGACCTTGACTTCGGGATGGGAAAATGGAGCCATTTCTGGGAATCAGGTGCTGACCGATCAGCCGATTGTTTTTGCAGGATCAGCTCCTATCAATTCTTGGTTTACCCAATACGGTAGTCGTTCCATCAATGCGGTGGAGGCTTTGGAATACTCCTCTAATACCTATATGGTCCAAATTGCCCTTAAGATGATGGGGCAACCCTACACTCCAAACATGACCTTACAAGTGGATCAAGTAGACCCTGCTATGAAAAAACTCCGTTCTACTTTTGCAGAGTATGGTCTTGGAACGACAACGGGGATTGACCTTCCCAATGAATCGACTGGTTTTATCCCGAAAGAGTATACAGTCGGCAATTATTTGACTAATGCCTTTGGCCAGTTTGACAACTATACACCGATGCAATTGGCCCAGTATGTGGCGACAGTTGCGAATGATGGGAAGAGGGTGAGTCCTCATGTTGTTGAAGGTATCTATGACAATAATGATCAAGGGGGCCTTGGTCAGTTGAAAAAAACGATCGAAACTAAAGAGCTCAATCAGGTGCATATCTCAGCGGAGGACAAGGCTTTGATCAAGCAAGGGTTCTACCAAGTTGCAAATGGTACGAGTGGGTTAACGACAGGAAAGACCGTGGGTCGAGGTGCTAGTGTGCCCATTAGTGCAAAGACCGGTACAGCTGAAACCACAGTCGATGGAGGCAAACAAGCCATTAATACCAATGTGGTGGCTTATGCACCATCAAACAATCCAAAGATTGCGGTAGCAGTGGTTTTTCCACATAATACCAATCTACAAGCGACGGTCAGTCATTCCATTGCGCGTGACATTATTAATTTATACAATCAGAAACACCCCATGAATTAGAAAGGAAATTATGCTTTATCCAGCACCTATTGCAAAATTAATTGACAGCTATTCGAAGTTGCCAGGAATTGGGATCAAAACAGCGACTCGTCTGGCTTTTTACACGATTGGTATGTCGGATGATGATGTCAATGAATTTGCCAAGAACTTACTGAATGCCAAGCGTGAGCTGGGGTATTGCAGTATTTGTGGAAATTTAACCGATGAAGAAACCTGCGAGATTTGTCGAGATGAAACGCGGGATCCATCCCTCATTCTGGTTGTAGAAGATAGCCGGGATGTATCTGCTATGGAGAATATTCAGGAATACCACGGTCGTTACCATGTCTTGCATGGCTTAATCTCGCCCATGAATGGCGTGGGACCCGATGATATCAATCTCAAGAGTTTGATTAGTCGCTTGATGGATGGAACAGTAACAGAGGTCATTGTTGCGACCAATGCGACGGCAGACGGGGAAGCGACATCGATGTATATCTCGCGCGTGCTCAAGCCAGCAGGGATCAAAGTGACACGTTTGGCACGGGGACTCGCAGTTGGAGCCGATATCGAGTATGCGGACGAAGTGACCTTGCTTCGCGCGATTGAAAATCGGACAGAATTATAAGAGAAGTTCTTTCGAAAGGGCTATCATTGTGGTATACTATCAAGTAAGAAATCAAGGGAACAATTAGGGAGAAAATATGAGTAAACAAGACTTAATCCTGTTGTATGGTGGACGTAGTGCAGAACGTGAAGTTTCTGTTCTTTCAGCAGAAAGCGTGATGCGCGCGATTGATTACCAAGCATTTTCGGTTCAAACCTACTTTATTACGCAGTCAGGAGACTTCATCCAGACGCAAGCTTTTGAAGAGAAACCAGCGGATGATGAGAAATTGATGACCAATGATACAGTGGACTGGTCTAAAAAAGTGGCACCATCTGCGATTTACAAGGAAGGAGCAGTGGTCTTTCCAGTTCTTCATGGACCAATGGGAGAAGATGGTTCCATTCAAGGCTTCTTAGAAGTCTTGAAGATGCCTTATGTTGGCTGTGGCATCCTAGCTTCCAGTGTTGCGATGGACAAGATCACGACCAAACGGGTCTTGGAGTCTGCAGGGATTCCACAAGTTCCTTATGTAGCTGTAGTGGAAGGCGATGACTTGGAGGAGAAAATTGCTACAATTGAAGCCAATCTCTCTTATCCTGTCTTTACCAAACCATCCAATATGGGTTCTAGCGTAGGGATTTCAAAATCTGAAAACCAAACAGAGCTTCGGGCTGCTCTTGAATTAGCCTTTAAATACGATAGCCGTGTTTTAGTAGAACAAGGAGTCAATGCGCGTGAGATTGAAGTTGGACTGCTTGGAAACTATGATGTGAAGAGCACCTTGCCAGGTGAAGTTGTGAAAGATGTGGCCTTCTATGATTATGATGCCAAATACATCGACAACAAAATTACCATGGCGATTCCAGCTCAATTGGACCCTGAGGTTGTGAAAACTATGCGGACCAACGCAGAAAAAGCCTTTCGTGCGATCGGTGGTCTAGGTTTAGCGCGTTGTGATTTCTTCTATACCGATAAAGGAGAGATCTTCTTAAACGAACTCAATACCATGCCAGGATTTACCCAATGGTCTATGTATCCCTTGCTTTGGGACAATATGGGACTTAACTATACAGATTTGATCACCAAGTTAGTAGAGCTTGGAAAAGAAGTCTTCCAAAAACACGAGGCGCATTTGTTGTAAGAAAAGAGAGAGTGGGACAGAAATCGGTAATTCGTTAGAATTCGATTTCGTCGTCCCACCTCCGCACAGTTGAGTAGGGCTGTAAAAGCTGATGAAATCAGCGTAGTAGAGCCCACTCAACCACTGCGTCTTGCTCGACAATCCTAAAACAATCAAGAGGCTAGGACTTCTGTCCCAGCCCCTTTTTTTGTGGTCTAGAATATGGTATAATGAGAAGAATTTGATAGGAGCGTCCAAATCTTTGAGGACGCTACGGAGAACTGAGGAGTCGGATATGAATCTCACATTACATGAAGTTGCTCATCTAGTACATGCAAAAAATGATATCAGCCAATTTGAAGATGTGGCCCTTGTCAAGCCGGAATTTGACAGCCGTTTGATTGGGCCTGGAGACCTGTTTGTTCCTTTAAAGGGAGCGCGTGATGGTCATGATTTTATCGAGACTGCTTTTGAAAATGGAGCTGTAGCCACTTTTTCAGAGAAAGTGGTAGAAGGCCACCCTTATATTTTGGTGGAAGATGTATTGAGTGCTTTTCAAACACTTGCTGCAGCCTATCTTCAAAAGACAAAAGTAGATGTTTTTGCAGTGACGGGGTCAAATGGTAAAACCACTACAAAAGATATGTTAGCACAGCTTTTGTCCACTACTTACCTAACCTATAAAACACAAGGAAACTATAATAACGAAATTGGTCTTCCTTATACGGTTTTGCATATGCCAGAAGGGACAGACAAACTCGTCCTTGAAATGGGGCAAGACCATCTAGGAGATATCCATCTCTTGTCAGAACTGGCACATCCAAAAGCTGCTATTGTCACCTTGATTGGGGAAGCCCATTTGGAATTCTTTAAAGATCGAAGTGAGATCGCAAAAGGAAAACTCCAGATTGCGGACGGGATGCCAGAAGGTGGTCTTATGGTAGTTCCAGCTGATCCGATCGTGAATGCCTACCTTCCTGAAAAGCAAACAGTGGTCCGCTTTGGTTCAGACGAGGAGATTTTTATTACTGAGTTAATCGAGCGAAAGGATAGCTTAACTTTCCGAGCTAATTTCTTAGAAGAAGCGATTGATCTTCCAGTAACAGGAAAATATAATGCGACCAATGCCATGATTGCAGCTTATGTTGCCTTGAAAGAAGGAGTGAGTGAAGCTGCGATTCGTGATAGTTTCGAAACCTTGCAATTAACACGCAACCGGACAGAATGGAAGAAGGCAAGTAACGGAGCAGATATCTTATCCGATGTCTACAATGCCAACCCGACGGCCATGCGCCTAATCTTAGAAACTTTCTCGACTATTCCTGCCAATCCAAATGGTCGAAAATTGGCCGTCCTGGCAGATATGAAAGAACTAGGGGAGCAATCGGTAGATCTGCACAACCAAATGATTCTCAGCCTCTCGCCAGATGTTTTGGATACGGTTATTTTCTATGGTCAAGACATTGCGGGATTGGCTCAGTTAGCGAGTCAGATGTTCCCACTCGGACATGTCTATTATTTCAAGAAGACAGCTGAGGAAGATCAGTTTGAGGACATGGTCAAACAAGTCAAGGAAAGCTTGAAAGAGCAAGACCAAATCCTTATCAAGGGAAGCAATTCCATGAATTTGGGCAAATTGGTAGAGGAATTGGAGAATGGTAAGTAATAATGTACTGAAGGACATTCAGCGCTTGATTTCAATCACCAATACAGGCTTAGCCTTCTCAAAAGATCCATTTGATCAAGAACGCTACCAGGATATTCGTGAAATTTTACAGGATCTTGTGAGAGAAACGACTGATCTGAATTCACAAGAATTATCGGATTTGTTTCGACCGACAAACTATTATGACACCCCCTTAATTGATGTTAGGGCTTGGATTGTCAAAGATAGAAAACTTTGTCTGGTGAAAGGTCAGGGAGAAGAGACCTGGGCTTTGCCGGGTGGTTTTGGTGAGGTTGGCTATTCTCCTAAAGAAAATATTTTAAAGGAAATCCAAGAAGAAACGGGCTATGTAGCACGTGTCAATCGGTTGTTGGCAGTATTTGATACCAATCGCTACCAATTGCAAAGCCGCCAATATGTGAAATTGGTATTTGAATGTGAATTGCTGGATGGAAGTTTTCAACAGAATCAGGAAATTTCCGATCTTGCATTTTTTGAGAGAGAGAAAATGCCTGCTCTTTCTACCAAGCGCAATACAGAGGAACAATTGAATTTCCTTTGGGAGGTTTATGATGGGAAACGAGATTTGTATTGTGATTAAAAACGATCTATAAATTAAAGGGATATAAACATGACACTTTGGGATTTATTGTTTACGAACCAAAAATCAGCCCCGCCTGAATTTGGGCTCTGGTATTTTTTCCTACCAGCTTCCTTGTTGGTGGTTGGCTACTTTTCTATCAAATATGCTCAGTCAAAAAGCTACCAACGCTTTTGGTACTGGGCACAATTGATTCAAGTCTTGACCATCAATGCTTGGTATATTCTAGCCCACATGCCTCTGACAGATAATTTGCCTTTTTATCATTGTCGCTTGGCCATGCTTGCGATCCTCTTTGCACCGAGAGGGACCTATATCAAGCAATATTTTGCCTTGTTGGGAGTTCTAGGATCCATTGCGGCCTTGGTTTATCCGGCCTTTGACCCCTTCCCATTCCCCCATATTACCGTGCTAAATCTGATTTTTAGTCACTGGGCCTTGTTTGCTAATAGTTTGATTTACCTGCAAGATTTTTATCAGTCGGAAAAGCAAGACAGCTTACGAATTGTTAAGATTACCTTTGGCATGAATGCCTTGATTTTCTTGGTCAACCTCTTGACCAGAGGGGATTACGGCTTCTTACGACGTCCACCAATCATTGGAGACCAGGGTGCTCTCTTGAATTACCTCTTGGTCAGCATCGTGATGGTAGCTGGTATTTGCTTGGTCAATCAACGCTATAAATACAAGATGGTCGAAGAGAGTATAGTTTCGCGTTCAGAATAAAAAGAGCAGATAAGGGAAAGAAATCATGACACTTTGGGACTTATTTTTCACCAGTCAACCAACGTCCCCTCCTCAATTGGGGGTCTGGTATTTCTTATTGCCGACTTCATTGGTGGTAGTGGGAGTTCTGTCCATTCGATTTGCTCACTCTAAAGGCTACCAAAACTTTTGGTATTATGGGCAGTTGATCCAGTTGCTCATCATCAACTCTTGGTACCTAGCTGCACGCTTGCCTCTTTCAGAGAGTCTTCCCTTCTATCACAGTCGGATGGCCATGTGGATTATTCTCTTAGCTCCTAAGAGCAGCTTCAAACAATATTTTGCCCTCGTGGGAGTCTTTGGCTCCATTATGGCCTTGGTTCATCCCGTTTTTTATCCTTACCCTTTTCCTCACGTATCCTCGATCAACAATGTCTTTGGTCACTGGGCTCTCTTGGCCAACTGTTTGATCTATCTGGTTCAATCCTACCAGGTGAAAGAAGGGTCTGTTTGGAAAATCTGTCAGATGACTTTTGGGGTCAATGCCATTATTCAGCTTGCGAATCTCGCAACAGGTGGGAACTACGGCTTTATGCGTCGCCCTCCTGTGATAGGTGACCATGGCCTTGTGCTCAACTATTTGATCGTGACAGTCCTCATGACGGGGACACTGATCCTCATCAATACAATCGTTCAGTACAGTAAGAAAAGAAGAATACCTGAATCTGTTTAAATAAGGAGACTTTATGCATCATTTTTTCACTACAGAATCAACAGCACCACCAGCAATCTCAGCACTTTGGTATAGTTTGATGGTCTTGTTAATTGTGACAGCGATCATGATGTCACTTCGCTATTATCAGAATGAGCAATTTCGCAAATGCTTTCAATACTTACAGGGCTTCCAGTTAATTTGCTTGTATCTTTGGTATTTTGCCTACCACATTCCTTGGTCCAATAGCTTACCATTTTATCATTGCCGCTTGGCCATGTTTGCGGTCTTGTTTTTACCAGACCGCTGGAAAAGCAAACAGTTCTTTGCCTTGATGGGAGTGAGTGGAGCCATCTTTGCCTTGGGCTATCCAGTCTTTGATCCCTACACTTTCCCTCATATTACGAGCTTTTCTTTCCTCCTCGGACATTACTGTCTCCTCATCAATTCCTTGATTTATCTCTTGAGATGGTATGATCGAAACCTCTTAAAAAATAGTCAGATTGTTCTCTATACCTTTGCCTTAGATTTATTCCTGGTTGGAGTCAATCAATTGACGGGAGGAAATTATGGCTTGATGGCTCGCCCTCCGATTATGAGAGGGGATAAGGTATGGCTCAATTATCTGGTTGTATCCAGTATTTTAGCCCTTGCTTTATTGCTCTTTAATCAGTTCTTCAATCGCAGAAGTGAGCGGGTGAAAGTGAGAAAATAACCATGATTGAAGAAGACTAGAATCTATGGATTTTGGTCTTTCTTTTTGCTCTCAAAGAAGAATCATCGTTGAAAAAAGTGCCTATTTTCGCTATAATAGGACAGATAGAGAATTTGAGGAGAAATCCGATGTAGAGATGAATTTATAAATTTATCAAAAAATAAGAAGAGAAAGAATTAGGAATATGAACGTACAAGAAGAAATCAAAAAACGCCGTACCTTTGCCATCATCTCCCACCCGGATGCTGGTAAAACGACTATTACAGAGCAGTTGCTCTACTTTGGGGGAGAGATTCGGGAAGCCGGTACTGTTAAAGGGAAGAAAACAGGAAACTTTGCTAAATCTGACTGGATGGACATTGAGAAACAACGTGGGATTTCGGTAACCTCATCTGTTATGCAGTTTGATTACGATGGCAAACGTGTCAATATCCTTGATACACCAGGACACGAGGACTTCTCAGAAGATACTTACCGAACCTTGATGGCGGTGGATGCTGCCGTTATGGTGGTGGACTCTGCCAAAGGGATCGAGGCCCAAACCAAGAAATTGTTTGAGGTTGTGAAACATCGTGGCATTCCAGTCTTTACCTTTATGAACAAGCTGGACCGTGATGGACGTGAGCCACTGGATCTCCTGCAAGAATTGGAAGAAGTCTTGGGAATTGCTAGCTATCCGATGAACTGGCCGATCGGGATGGGGAAAGCCTTTGAGGGGCTTTACGACCTCTATAATCAACGCTTGGAACTCTACAAAGGGGATGAACGCTTTGCAAGTCTTGAAGACGGAGACAAGCTCTTTGCTAACAATCCATTCTACGAGCAGGTGAAAGACGATATCGAGCTCTTGCAAGAAGCTGGAAATGAATTCTCAGAAGAAGCCATCCTTGCGGGTGAATTAACACCTGTCTTCTTCGGATCCGCTTTGACGAACTTTGGGGTGCAGACCTTCCTTGAAACCTTCCTCAAGTTTGCTCCAGAACCACACGGCCACAAGAAGACGGATGGAGAAATGGTGGATCCTTACGACAAGGATTTCTCAGGCTTTGTCTTTAAAATCCAAGCCAACATGGACCCTCGTCACCGCGACCGGATTGCCTTTGTTCGGATCGTATCGGGTGAATTTGAGCGTGGGATGAGTGTCAACCTGCCTCGTACTGGTAAGGGAGCGAAACTCTCTAATGTCACTCAGTTTATGGCCGAAAGCCGTGAGAATGTCAGCAATGCCGTAGCAGGAGACATTATCGGGGTTTACGATACAGGGACTTATCAGGTTGGAGATACGCTGACTGTTGGCAAAAACAAGTTTGAATTTGAACCACTGCCAACCTTTACGCCTGAAATCTTCATGAAGGTATCTGCCAAGAACGTTATGAAGCAAAAATCCTTCCATAAGGGAATCGAGCAATTGGTGCAAGAAGGAGCCATCCAGCTCTATACCAACTACCAAACAGGTGAATACATGTTGGGTGCCGTTGGACAACTCCAGTTTGAAGTCTTTAAGCACCGCATGGAAAATGAATACAATGCAGAAGTGGTCATGAGCCCAATGGGTAAAAAGACCGTTCGCTGGATCAAACCAGAAGACTTAGATGAGCGCATGTCTTCAAGCCGGAATATCTTGGCTAAAGACCGCTTTGACCAACCTGTCTTCCTCTTTGAAAATGATTTTGCCCTCCGTTGGTTTGCGGACAAGTATCCTGACGTTGAGCTGGAAGAAAAAATGGGTTAAGAAACAATTCACAACCGATTCATTAAAATAGAAATACGAAAATGGACACTACCCGTTTTCGCTTATAAAGGAGAAATGATGGGATTATTAAGTGGTTTGATGGGCAATGCCTCTCAAAAAAATGTCGATAAGGTAGAAAGAGATCTAGAAGATATCTTGGTGCCTGGAGAGCAAGTGACACTTGCTTTTAGCCTGATTCGTGATTTAATCGTCTTTACAGAGTTTCGTTTGATCTTGGTGGATAAGCAAGGAGTAACAGGAAAGAAAACGTCCTACAAATCCCTTCCTTATCGTTCTATCTCTCGTTTTTCAGTGGAAACTTCTGGTCATTTTGATTTGGATGCAGAATTAAAAATCTGGGTCTCTTCTGCAGTTGAGCCTTCAGAAGTTTTACAATTCAAGAGTGACAACAGCGTCATTGAAATCCAGCAAGCATTAGCCAGTGCGGTCTTTAAATAAAAGAAATCGATTTGATAAAGAACAGTTGAGAAAGGAGACGGAATGTTTATCGATAAACAATTGGGTCAAGATCGGAAATGGATCAATATCGACTCGGATATGATTGCTGAAAATTCATATCTTTATAAAAAATACGAGATTGACAAAGAAACCATTGAGTACGCGATGGATAAGAACGAACGTGCCCATATGGATTACAATCGAGAAAACGGTACGATCACCTTTATCTACAATGTATTGGATTTAGAAAAGGACAAGGAATACTACGAAACCATTCCTATGACCTTTATCGTTCAAGATACGCGACTCGTCACCATCAGTAACCAAGACAATGCCTATATCATTGAACAAATGGTTCGCTATTTGGAAAGCCATGAGGAACTATCGATCTATAAACTGCTTTTTGCAGGTCTTGAAATGATCAGTAATGCTTATTATCCGATTATTGATCGCTTAGATAAGCACAAGGATGAACTCAATCGCTTGCTTCGAAAAACTACAACGACCAAGAATCTCTATGCCCTGTCTGACCTTGAGACCGGTATGGTTTATCTAGTTGCAGCAGCCAAGCAAAATCGGATGTTGCTAGAGCATATTAAAGCGCACGCCATCTATCGAAGGATGGATGATGTTGAAAAAGAGCAGTTTGATGATGCCATGATCGAAGCGCGTCAGTTGGTTTCAATGACTGAGTTGATTTCCAACGTCTTGCAGCAGTTGTCTGGATCATACAATAATATCCTAAACAATAACCTGAATGACAACCTGACCACCCTAACCATCTTTGAAGCCTTGTTGGCTGTTTTAGCCGTGATCACAGGTTTCTTCGGTATGAACATTCCTCTTCCATTGACACAAGATCCCAATGCATGGATTTATGTGTCGGTATGCAGCTTTATTTTATGGCTCCTTTTGGCAAAAGTGATGCGGTGGATTGTTAAAAAAAGATAAAAAAAGAGGCTTGGAGAAATCCGAGCCTCTTCGTATCTAAATAATCTGAGAAATAGGAACCATCTAGACACCTGCCCTCCTCTCCAAAGAAGGGGCAGTGTGAATAGTTCATTGACTGTACAAAATCTTCTTGGAAATAGTAGGAGTAGATTTAATAGTACTGAGTGGTTTCTAAAAAAATTAGAACGTAGAATAAATCGTTGAATCAGATAAAATGATCCTATTTCTTTATACAGAAATATTTTAGATACTAACTGTATTATACATATTTATTTGTAAAAACGCAAGATAAGAGCTACCAAAAAATAAAAGTTTTTCCGATTTTTTTATACTCCTATGATGAAGCATATTAGATGGTCGCAAGAAGAAAAGCAGTCCTGGCCTGGCTTTACGTCACTTTGAAGATTTCGAGCTATCAAGGAGGTTTTCCTAAAAAATAAAATAATTCTCCTTTGACTATCATTTGCCTCTTCATTGTGTTATACTAGATAAGCTGCAAACTTGTATGAGAGAAATGGTGGGGAGGCGGAGCAGATGGAAGGCTTCTGTTCGAAAGAAGACTCCCGCAAAAAGGATCTTGGTGTCTCTTCGTTTGAAAAACGACTCTAATCAACCAAATCCGCTAGTGCGAAAACATTTTTCGCCAAAGGGAATTCCATTGAAAAACGATTGGCTTTTCCTTTAGATGAGTCTTGCGACAGGTAACCAGGAAGGTGACTTCCTATGCAATCAGTGCGTTTTCGCATTGAAAGAAGTTTGATAAAGTGGCTTCGCACCACTTTTTAGAAAGAAGAAAGAATTGAAATTCAACGAATTTAACTTGTCTACTGCATTATTAGCAGAAATTGAAAAAGCAGGCTTTGTAGAAGCAAGCCCGATCCAAGAACAAACTATTCCTTTGGCCCTTGAAGGAAAAGATGTCATCGGTCAAGCGCAAACAGGGACTGGTAAAACAGCCGCTTTCGGTCTTCCAACGTTGGAGAAGATTGATGTCGATAACACAGTGATCCAAGCACTTGTCATTGCCCCAACGCGTGAATTGGCGGTTCAAAGTCAGGAAGAACTCTTCCGCTTTGGACGCAGTAAGGGTGTCAAAGTTCGCTCTGTCTATGGTGGATCAAGCATTGAAAAGCAAATTAAAGCTTTGAAGTCAGGCGCTCACATCGTTGTGGGAACACCTGGACGTTTGCTAGATTTGATCAAGCGCAAGGCCTTGAAACTCGATCATATTGAAACCTTGATCCTGGATGAAGCAGATGAAATGCTCAATATGGGCTTCTTGGAAGATATCGAAGCCATCATTAGCCGTGTTCCAGAAACACGCCAGACCTTGCTCTTTTCAGCAACGATGCCAGAAGCCATCAAACGCATCGGTGTTCAGTTTATGAAAGAGCCAGAACACGTTAAGATTGCGGCCAAAGAATTGACAACCGATTTGGTCGATCAATACTATATTCGTGTCAAAGAAGGCGAAAAATTTGATACCATGACTCGATTGATGGATGTCGAGCAACCTGAACTTGCCATTGTCTTTGGTCGGACGAAACGCCGGGTTGATGAATTGACTCGTGGCCTGAAGATTCGTGGTTTCCGAGCAGAAGGGATTCACGGAGATTTGGATCAAAACAAACGTCTCCGTGTCCTTCGTGATTTCAAAAATGGGAACTTGGACGTCTTGGTCGCAACGGACGTTGCGGCACGTGGGTTGGACATTTCAGGTGTGACCCATGTCTACAACTACGATATTCCACAAGATCCAGAAAGCTATGTTCACCGGATCGGACGGACAGGTCGTGCTGGGAAAACTGGGCAATCCATTACCTTTGTATCGCCAAATGAAATGGGCTATTTGCAAATCATTGAGAACTTGACCAAAAAGCGGATGAAGGGAATGAAACCTGCAACAGCAGAAGAAGCCTTCCAAGCGAAAAAACAAGTAGCACTGAAGAAAATTGAGCGAGACTTTGAAGATGAAACCATCCGGACCAACTTTGAGAAGTTTGGTAAGGATGCTCGCAAATTGGCTGCAGAATTCACTCCTGAAGAATTGGCTATGTATATTTTGAGCTTGACCGTTCAAGATCCAGACAGTCTTCCAGAAGTTGAAATTGCGCGTGAAAAACCATTGCCATTTAAACCATCTGGTGGTGGCTTTGGTGGAAAAGGCAAAGGTGGCCGTGGAAATGGCCGTCGTGGAGACCAACGCCGTGACCGAAATCGCAGAGATGACCGTGAAGGTGGACGCCGTGATTTCAAACGCAAGTCCAATAAAAATAGTCGAGACTTTGAAGGCAAAGGCAACAAACGTCCTCATCGTACTTCCAATGAA
Source organism: Streptococcus sp. SP1 (assembly GCF_030440005.1). NCBI lineage: Bacteria > Bacillati > Bacillota > Bacilli > Lactobacillales > Streptococcaceae > Streptococcus > Streptococcus sp. SP1. The sequence continues at coordinate 42,672 of NZ_JAQFJJ010000004.1, read as the reverse complement.
AAGAAAAATGGATTTGTCATCCGCAACAAAGGGGATAAATAAGTCCGAAGGACGGTCTAGCAATAGGCCGTTTTTTATATGCAAATCAAAAATACAAGGGTTAACCAGCTGTTAACCCTTGTATATTTATAAGGAGACCTAAATGATAACTGACTCTTTTAGAAAAATGTATCATGATAAGGAGCATCCAAAAAAGTCAGACAACAGAAAGAATGAATTCCTAAAACGGAATATTCCTGTTAACATATTAAGTCTACAATTATTTCTAAGCTTTGTCAAGAAATTTTTCTTATTTTTTAAAATTTTTGACTAGAAAAATAAAAATTGACAATCTCTTCTAAAAGGTTATAATAAATATAATAACTATGCTAATTATAAAGAGGTGTCGTCCATGGTGATTGCATTAAAAAATGATGATCTAGAAGTACAATTTAAGACATTTGGAGGGGAATTGAGCTCTATTCGAAGTAAAGAAGGCATAGAATATCTCTGGCAAGGGGATCCAGAGTATTGGTCAGGACAAGCGCCGGTTCTGTTTCCAATTTGCGGGAGCGTTCGTAATGGCCAAGTGCAGTATCATCTAAAAGATGGAGTGAAGATAGGCCAGCTTCCAAGACACGGCCTCATTCGCAAGAGAGAGTTTGAACTCAAAGAACAAACAGACAATCGTCTTGTTTTTAAAATCACCTCTAACGACGAAAGCTTACAAAATTATCCCTACCATTTTCGAGTGGAAATCGCTTATGAATTGAAAGGGAAAGAGATCACCATCACCTATCGCGTGCAAAATTTAGAGTCAGATCAAGTCATGCCTTATTTCATTGGAGGGCATCCAGTCTTTCGTTGTCCCCTTTTAGCAGATGAAGACTATGAAGACTACGAGTTGATTTTTGAAAAAGAAGAAAGCTGTAGCGTTCCTCTCTTGTTCACAGAAACCGGTTTGGTCGATCGCCTGCAGCGGACGCCATTTTTAGACCATAGTCCTAGCCTACCTTTGCGCCATGAACTGTTTGAAAAAGATGCCATTATTTTAGATCAATTAGCCTCTAAATCTGTGCAGCTCCTCTCGAAAAAATCCGGTAAAGGTTTGGAATTTGCCTTTGCAGATTTTGAGAATCTAGTCCTTTGGTCTACCAATAACAAGGGTCCTTTCATTGCCTTAGAGCCTTGGACGGGTATTTCCACATCTGCAGAAGAGGGCGATTTCTTCTAAGATAAAAAAGGTGTGATCCAGTTAGCTCCTCAAGAAACACGGAGTCATCAGTACCGTATCACCATTTTGTAAATGAAAAGAGGCTGGGACAAAAGTCCTAGCCTCTCAATTATTTTTGGATTGTCGAACAAGACGCAGTGGTTGAGTGGGCTCTACTACGCTGATTTCATCAGCTTTTACAGCCCTACTCAACTGTGCGGAGGTGGGACGACGAAATCGAATTCTAACGAATTACCGATTTCTGTCCCACTCTCTTTTTTTGATATAGTTTAGCTTTGCTTGACGCGATTTCTTTTTAAAGAGAGCCTCGGCAGACATAGCAGAGGGTTTATCTGGATAGGCTTCTTGGTAAAGAAGTTTAACAGGGAGGCGAGCCCGTGTGTATTTGGCGCCTTTTCCAGCATTGTGAGTCTTTAGGCGTTTTTCGACATCCGTGGTGTAGCCAGTGTAGAGGGAGCCATCCGCACACTCTAGGACATACATGTAAGCCTTAGTTTCCATAGTAGATCTCATGAATCTCTTCTGTATAGCTGCCATCTTCATTGTGAATAAAGAGGGGAGGCAGAATTTTTAAACCGTCCAGTGAGCCATCCTTGATCGCTTCAATCAATAACATATTCGCCTCTTTGGTCACTTTGGGATAGACAAACTGGATCCGCTTAGGTGCAAGATTGTAACGCTTCATGGTTTCGATGATATCTAAAAAGCGATCTGGACGATGGACCATCGCTAAGCGACCATTTGATTTGAGAACCCGCTGGGCCACATGGCAAATCTCATCTAAATTGGTCGTAATTTCATGCCGAGCTAAGAGGTAGTGTTCACTCTCATTGAGATTGGAATGCTCATCCACCTTGAAATAAGGAGGATTGCAGAGGATGATATCCACTTTACTGCCCTTGATATGTTGAGGCAAATGCTTGAGGTCATCGGTGATCATGGACATTTGCTGGTTCAAGCCATTGAGATCAATGGAGCGGGTTGCCATATCCGCTAGACGTTCCTGTATTTCGACACCAATGATCTGGGCCTCTGTACGAGTACTCGCAAAAAGTCCCACGGCTCCATTTCCAGCGCAGAGATCTACGATCAAGCCCCGCTTGGGCAATTTTGGAAAGCGCGAGAGCAGGACGCTATCCACGGAGTAACTAAAGACTTCCCGATTTTGTATGATTTTCACATCACTTGAAAAGAGTTGATTGACGCGCTCGCCGTCTTTTAATTCGATATCTGTCATGGCTCTATTATAGCATGAAAAGAGGCTTGGGGAAAGATCGATAGAACATAAAAAGTTGAGAGTTTTTCTCTCAACTTTTTTTAATCAAATTCATATTTTTGGAGAATCGTAGTGAGGATAAAGACTCCTGTAAAGATAGCCATCAATGCCAGATAAACTGGGAAAGTAGTGGCTGTAAGGAGGGAAATCTCGATCAAGTTTTTCAACACAACCGCAGATGCGTAGAATCCTACTACAGAGAAGAGGATGAGGAGGGCCCGCCAGATATTTAGTGGCAGGCAAGCACGGATAACGGATAGGAAACCGATGGATCCAAGTAAGTAGTAGGATACAGTAGACATATCGGCTGCAGACCAACCATGGCTTGCTCCCCAAAGGCGAATGAACAAGACACTAAAGACGACCATCAAGGCGCTTGGTAAGGCTAACAGAAGGGAACGTCTCAAGAAGTGTTTTTCAACCGGTTTGATATTGCGTTCAAAGGTCAACACAAATGGTGGGAATCCTTCGACGAATTGGTCGATCAGGGTGATTTGAATAGGGATGAAAGGGAAAATCAGCAAATAGTTGACGTTAAAGAAGAGAGCACTGGCAATACAAATGATAGCCAAGAGGAAGGAATAGATCGTTTTGATAAAGAAGATTGGAGCAATTCGTCCAATGTTATTCACCACACGACGGCCTTCAAAAAGAATTTCTGGAACGTCATTAAAGTCAGAGTTCAAAAGAACAATATTGGCAATTTGACGAGTTGCGGGATCTCCCTCAGCCATCACGATGGAGCAGTCTGCTTCGCGAAGAGCAAGGATATCATTGACACCATCTCCTGTCATAGCAGTCGTCCGACCAGCTGCTTTCAAGGTTTGGATAAGCAGTTTTTTCTGGTGAGGAGACACGCGTCCAAAGATAGCTGTTTCTTCTGCTTGATCCACTAATTGATCATCAGAAATTTTTGAACAATCGACGTAGTTCTCATAATTTTTGAAGCCAGCTTGTTGAGCGATATAAGAAACCGTCACAGGGTTGTCACCGGAGATGATTTTGAGATCCACTCCTTGAGAGCGCAAATACTCAAGAGTATCTGAAGCCCCTTCGCGAATGGGGTCTGTAATCTCAATAACCGCAATCCCTTCAAGATTTTCAGGCAGTTTCAATTCCTGCATGCTGATCAGTTCTGAACTGTGAGCCAAAACGAGCACGCGCGATCCACGAGCTTGTGCTTCGACGACAGGAGCGGGATTTTCTTTAAGGAGCATTTCAGGAGCACCGAGAAAGACGGTTCCAAGGTTGGATAGGTGCATGGCTCCCCATTTCCGATCACTTGAGAAAGGAATAATGTTTTCCGCAGTATAAGCATGCTCCAACTCCCCATAAGCCTTGCGAATAGCTTGAGCAGTAGGATTGGTGTCCTCGCTATATTGCATGTAAGCAGAGAGGATGACCTGAATCGTCTGTTCCGAAAAATGATCAGATAAGCTATGGAGAGCTTCGACTGTCATCTTCCCTTGAGTGATGGTACCGGTCTTATCAAGACACAAGGTATCCACACGCGCCAGGGTTTCTACTGAGTACATTTCTTGGACAAGAACCTTGCGCATGCCGAGCTTAATAACCGCTGTCAAAAGAGACGTAACTGTCAGTAAAGCGATCCCCTTTGGCAACATTCCCAAGAGAGCTGTGGAAGAATTCACGACAGAATCTTTGATTGGCAGCATCTTGATCAACAATGCTTCAAAGAAGAGTGCAAGGCCAAATGGGATGATAATTTTACCAGTGAAACTAGAAATTTTCGCTAAATTATAGAGAATACGCGAATTGATAGGCTTCAAGGTTTTGGCTTCCATCATCAGTTTGTTGGCATAGTTGTTTGCTCCAACTCGCTTGACACGAGCATAGACTTGACCACTGGCAATATAACTACCAGAAAGAAGTTCATCGCCAACTTCTTTTAAGACCAGATCACTCTCACCAGTCAGCATAGCCTCATTGGCTTCTGCGATACCGGACATGACTTCAGCATCACTAGGGATCTGCTCACCCGAAGACAAGAGCATTACATCACCTAGAACGAGCTTTTCGGGTGGAATCGCATCTTTTTCCCCGTCTCGAATAACAGTCACTAGCTCACGACTCATGAGGTTGAGCTTATCAATCATCCGCTTGGCGCGCATCTCGGTCATGATCCCTGTAATGGCATTGAAGCAAATAACCGCGAAAAAGATCATATTGCTCCAAGCTTGTACAGCAGCCAAGGCTACCGCGATCACAAAATTTAAGGTGTTAAACAAGGTAAAGACGTTGCGCTTGATAATTTGCCAGGTACTGGTACTTGTATTCGTTGTAAAATCATTGGTTTGTCCGTGGTCAACTTTTTTGCGGACTTCATTTTGGGTTAATCCCTTTAAATCAATAGTTTCCATAGACAATATGATATCATTTTTTTGAGAAAAAGACTATCTAGAATCGGTCCGCTGAGACATTTTTTATCTAAAAAGGTTTGCGGTCAAAATCAGGATACGGTATAATAAGAAAGAATGTTTTACATGATTGAATATCTTGTAGAGAGACAAATGAAATGGATTTGAGGAACAACTATGTTTTATACCTATCTACGTGGCCTTGTTGCCTTTATTCTTTGGGTCTTAAATGGGAATGCCCATTACCATCATAAGAACAGTATTCCAGATCGGAAAGAGAACTACATCTTGGTATCACCTCACCGAACTTGGTGGGATCCAGTCTATATGGCCTTTGCAACCAAGCCAAAACAATTTATCTTTATGGCTAAAAAAGAACTCTTCACCAATCGTATTTTTGGCTGGTGGATTCGCATGTGTGGGGCATTTCCGATCGACCGTGAAAATCCGGGAGCGGAAGCCATTAAGTATCCTATCAATATGCTGAAAAAGAGCAACCGTTCCTTGATTATGTTTCCAAGTGGAAGCCGTCATTCTCAAGACGTCAAAGGCGGTGTTGCCATCATCGCCAAAATGGCGAAGGTCCGTATCATGCCAGTGACTTATACTGGTCCAAGAGACTTGAAAGGGTTGGCAACGGGTGAACGCATTGATATGAACTTTGGACATCCCATTGATATTTCGGATATTAAAAAGATGAATGACGAAGGAGTGGCAGAAGTTGCCCGCCGTATCCAAGAGGAGTTTGACCGCTTAGATGCGGAAGCACAAGCGATCAACACCCCAACAAAACCTTTTATCTTGATTCGTTTGTTAAAAATCCTTTTGATTCCCCTTGTCTTAGTCGTGGGAATCTTGACCTTGCTCTTTAGTTACTTAGCAAGCTTTGTATGGGATCCAGATAAACATCGGAAAAACAAGTAAAAAAACTGAGAGTTTTTCTCAGTTTTTTTTATTTTTACGAATAATAAAAGTGAGAGGAGGTTTCTTATGGAGGATATCATCGAAAAAATCAAAGAATATAAGCTCTTTTTAGCTCTTACTGCTATTGGACTCTTACTTGGTGGGTATTTTCTTTTCCATCGACCTCAGTCAAGTGCATCCACCATACCGGATCTTTATCAGGCTTCTAGTTCAACTTCGAGCAAAGAAAAGGTGCAGACCACTAGTTCCAAAGAAGAAAAGACGGTTACTTCAGTGTCTGATACACCCGAGATCATTACGGTCGATGTCAAAGGAGCTGTCAAACAACCAGGTGTCTATGAGCTACGCTCAAATAGCAGAGTCCACGATGCCATTCATAAGGCGGGTGGGATGACAGCAGATGCCAATAGCCAATCGGTCAATTTAGCGCAAAAACTCTCCGATGAAGCAGTGATCTATGTTGCTAAAGAAGGAGAGGATGTTCCAGCACTTGGAAGTTCAGAAAGTCCTGCAACTTCGTCAGCGCCAGCAGAAAAAACAGGCAAGGTCCATTTAAATCGAGCGACCGAGTCAGAGCTCCAGACCGTATCGGGCATTGGACAGAAACGTGCCCAGGACATTATCGCCTATCGCGAAGCAAATGGTCCTTTTCGATCAGTGGATGATCTGAAGAATGTTTCAGGAATCGGAGAGAAAACACTGGAGAAACTAAGAGATGCTTTCACGGTGGATTAAAGACCTTCCTTTTTCCCTTGTCCATCTCGCCTTTTTACTCCTATGGCTGTATTTTAGCGTTTATCAACCATCTTGGCTTTCAATCAGCGGTCTAGTAGTAGTGGGAATTTTAGCGGTTCATCACTATAAAGGGGATCGCTCAAGTTTGCTAGGTCTTGCTCTAGCAACCCTTTGTTTTGCGGCCTTCTTTGTCTTTCAGCGAATACAGGATCATCCAGTACAAGTAGAAAGTCAGCCCCCATCCCACTTACGCCTGATTCCAGATACTATCAAGATCAATGGGGACGCCCTGTCTTTTCGTGTTAAAAATCAAGGAAGGACCTACCAAGTCTTCTACACTTTAAAATCAGAAAAAGAAAAACAGCAGTGGCAAAGTCAAACTCACTTGCTGGAGTTGACATATAAAGGTGTTATAGAAGAGCCAGAAGGGCAACGAAATTTTAGAGGATTTGACTACCGGTCTTATTTGCAAACTCAGGGGATTCACTATCAAATAAAAATTGAAGCGATCCAATCCGCTCTTCCCATCCAGACGTGGAATGTTTTTGACTGGCTATCTCAATGGAGGCGCCAAGCCATTGTTTGGAGCAAGGAGCACTTTCCGCAGCCAATGAACCAGTATATGACCGGCCTTCTTTTTGGCTATTTAGATACGGATTTTGAAGAGATGGACCAGCTTTACACGAGTTTAGGAATCATCCATTTATTCGCCTTATCGGGGATGCAGGTCGGCTTTTTCATCAATGGGATCCGGAAAGCTCTCTTACGTCTAGGAATCTTGCAAGAGACAGTCGATATCTGGATGGTTCCAATTTCTTTGGTGTATGCTGGCTTGACAGGTTTTTCAGTTTCAGTGGTTCGCAGTCTCTTGCAGAAGATTCTCTCTCAAAAGAGCATCCGAGGGATGGAGAATATGGCGATGACCTTGATGCTCTTAATGCTGCTCATGCCCAAGTTTCTCCTGACAGCTGGAGGGGTCTTGAGTTGTGCCTATGCCTTTATTTTGACCTTGGTAGATACCAGTTTTTATTCAGGACTTAAAAAGCTACTAGTGGAAAGTTTCTGGATTAGCCTGGGGATTTTGCCCCTTTTGACCTATTACTTTAGTGTCTTTCAACCGTGGTCACTCCCTTTAACCTTCCTCTTTTCTTTCTTATTTGACCTTGTCCTTCTTCCAGGTTTAACGGTGCTATTTATCTTATCGATTCTAAAGCCCCTTACAATTTTTAACAGTTTCTTTCTTCTCATAGAGGAGTGTATTCGTTGGATTTCAAAGCTCACGTCCTTACCTTTGGTATTTGGTCAGCCGACGGGACCAGCTCTGATTGCTCTCTTTCTTCTTTTAGGGATCTTATATGATCTTCGAAAGCAAAAAAAACGTCGTTTCCTGTTAATAGGTATGATTCTACTCATCTTTTGTTGGACCAAGCATCCTTTAGAAAATGAGATCACCATGGTGGATATCGGTCAAGGAGATAGTATCTTTTTACGCGATTGGAAAGGAAGAACCATATTGATTGATGTCGGAGGACGCGTCACTTTTAAAAGTGGAGACAAGTGGCAAGAGCGCAGTCAATCTGCCAATGCGGATCAAACCCTGATTCCCTATCTCAAGAGTCGAGGTGTTGGAAAACTCGATGCTTTGGTCTTGACTCATACAGACCAGGACCATATGGGCGATATGTTAGAGGTTGCAAGACAAATCCCGGTTAAAAAAGTGTATGTCAGTCCAGGAAGTCTAACCAGTTCGAAATTTCAAGAGAAATTGAAACAACTTCATAGTCCGATTAAAGTAGTTCAGAGAGGGGATCGTCTTCCTATTTTTGATCATGATCTAGAAGTCTTATCCCCTGATGAAGTGGGGGATGGTAAAAATGATGATTCGATTGTCCTCTATGGGCAGTTCTATCAGAAACGATTTTTGTTCACGGGTGATCTGGAAGAAGCTGGAGAGAAAAAACTTTTGGAAAACTATCCACAATTACAAGTGGATGTCTTGAAAGTAGGCCACCACGGTTCTAAAGGTTCCTCTAGTGATGTGTTTTTGGATCAGGTACATCCTCAATTGGCCTTGATCTCTGTTGGCAAGAAAAATCGCTACCAGCATCCCCATAAAGAATTACTCGATCGATTAGAGGAACGATCTATTTCTTATCTTCGTACCGATGAAAGAGGAGCGATTCGCTTGATTGGATGGGACCATTGGAGGGTGGAAACGGTCCGCTAGAGACGAGGAGAGGTTTGCTTTCTATGCTGAAAATTGCTATTATAGAAGGTGAAATCAATGTAAAGGTAGAATCGTATGAACGCATTTAAGCAATTTTGGATACAGTATGCAGATTTTTCAAGTAAGACCAGTCGAGCTCATTTTTGGCTAGCTTTTTTCTGGAATTTCCTGATTTCTTTGCCTCTTTGGGTTTTTTACGTAGTGACTTCTTTATCCCATCAAAATGCTCAAGAAACGCTCAATTTTTCAACTGTTCATTCTAAGACAGGTTTATGGGCGCTCGCTTTCTTAGCATTCTTTTACTTCCTCATTTTGGTACCCAGTCAAGCCATTTGTGTGCGTCGCTTGCGGGATGCTGGAATCCATTGGTCTTGGATCTTTTTGAACCTTGGTCCGGTTATGCTCTATTTGTTGACGGGGCTAGATATTTTCCTATTTCTCTGGGTGATCACAGTTATTTCCCTCTTGATTCTCATGATGCTTCCAGGGAAAAACACCTTCCCACAATCAATGGAAACTCCTATGGGAGTGGCTTCTGAACCACAGGTTACAGCGACAGGGGGGAGCTTTGGAGGCAACTCGTTTGAGCAGATTCCTAATTTTGTAGCAGCACCTGATTTGTCCGACGAAAAACCACCATTGGAAAAAAAATGGCTGCTGAACACGAAATCCACTAAACTGATAAAGATAAGAGAGTTTCATGCAAGCAATTACCGACACTAAACATCTGACGGTTCAAACTCTGCCTCCTATTCTTGTCTTGACAGGAGAGGATGTAGGTCAATTTGAATGGTTAAAAAAAGATATTTTAAATAAAATAGGCTATGATCCTTCAGATTTGAATTATTCTTATTTTGATATGAAGGAAACCTCCTATGATGAGGTCGAGCTGGATTTGGTCAGTCTTCCCTTTTTTGCAGATGAAAAAATCGTGATTTTGGATCACTTATTGGATGTGACCACTGCCAAAAAACGCAATTTAACAGATGAAGATCTAAAGCAATTTGAAAACTATCTGGAAAATCCTTCTGAATCGACCCGTTTGGTGATATTTGCAGAAGGAAAATTAGATAGTAAGCGCCGCTTGGTCAAACTCCTAAAACGGGATGCCCAAATCATTGAAGCGACAACGCCTAAAGAGCAAGAGGTAAAACGTTATTTTGCAAGTCAGGCCCAAGAATTGGGCTTGCAGTTTGAGGGCGATTCCTTGGACCAGCTACTCTTAAAATCTGGCTATGATTTTGGAGAGTTACAGAAGAATATCGCTCTACTGCAGGCTTATAAAGAAGATGGTCAGATTACCCTCGAAGATATCGAGGAGGTTGTTCCAAAATCCTTGCAAGATAATATTTTTGATCTGACACAAATGATTCTCAAACGCCAAATCGATCAAGCCCGGAATTTGGTGAAGGATCTCCGCTTACAAGGAGAAGATGAGATAAAATTGATCGCTATTCTGTTGGGGCAATTCCGAATGTTTTCTCAAGTTAAAATTTTCTCAGAAGAAGGCCAATCCGAAAGCCAAATTGTAGCGAGCTTGTCGGAGTTGTCAGGACGCAAGGTCAATCCTTACCAGGTGAAGTTTGCCTTACGGGATAGCCGCAGGCTTTCCCTGTCCTTTTTGAAGCAGGCTATGATGACTTTCATCGAGACGGATTTTGCGATTAAAAGTGGAACATATGAAAAAGACTACTTATTTGATTTGGCCCTGTTGAAAGTAGCGAATAGCGTCTAAATACGAATGAATCGCAAGCAGATTAGTTGAATAATTTAGCTGTTTGCGTTATCATCAAGTCAGTAATAAAGAAAAGAGGACCATAAAATGGCTATCATTTTACCAGAATTACCATATGCTTATGATGCATTGGAACCTTATATCGATGAAGAAACCATGCATTTGCACCATGATAAACACCATCAAACATATGTAAACAATGTTAATGCAGCTCTTGAAAAACATCCTGAAATTGGAGAAGACCTTGAAAGCTTGTTAGCTGATGTTGAATCCATTCCAGCTGACATTCGCCAAGCTGTAATCAACAATGGTGGTGGTCATTTGAACCATGCTCTTTTCTGGGAATTGATGACTCCAGAACAAACAGCTCCTTCAGCAGAACTTGCTGCAGCGATTGATGCTACATTTGGTTCATTTGAAGACTTCAAAGCAGCCTTCACAGCAGCAGCAACGACACGTTTTGGTTCTGGGTGGGCATGGTTGGTTGTCAACAAAGAAGGCAAACTCGAAGTGACTTCAACAGCAAACCAAGATACACCACTCTCTGAAGGTAAAACACCAATCCTTGGTTTGGATGTCTGGGAACACGCTTACTACGTGAAATACCGTAACGTACGTCCTGACTACATCAAAGCTTTCTTCTCAGTGATCAACTGGAATAAAGTTAATGAATTGTTTGTAGCAGCAAAATAATAATCCGTAATGAATCTATAGGAACAGGTCTTTGTTTTTATAGATTTTTTTTATGAATTCATCTTGAAATCGGAGTATAATTCCTTGCGTTTGGACGGTAAAATGATACACTAGTAGAAATGTGTCACACCTATGTGAAACCTGTTTAAAGTGATTAGGTAGGACGAAGTCAAAACGATAAATAAAATCTGAAAGTTCAGGGAGAAATGAAATGACTAGTATTGCTATTACCAAAGGAGTTGTCGATACGCCAATCTACTTACAGATGGTGAATCGGCATGGCTTGATTGCGGGTGCAACAGGGACAGGGAAAACAGTCACTCTCAAGGTCCTAACAGAAAAATTAAGTAAAGAAGGTATTCCAGTTTTTCTTGCAGATATCAAAGGAGATTTATCTGGATTAGCGAAAGCGGGGCAATGGACACCAAAACTGGAAGAACGCTATAAGCTTATTGGAATCACAGATCCTTTTGAGCCACAAGCTTTTCCTGTCCGATTGTGGGATGTCTTTGGCCAAGCAGGCCATCCTGTCCGTGCGACTGTTGAAGGAATGGGTTCATTATTCCTTTCTCGTCTTCTTGATTTAAATGAGACTCAGACAGGGATTTTAGCGATTGTTTTTAAATTAGCCAAGGAGAAAGAGTGGCCTTTGATAGATTTGAAGGACTTGCAAAGTCTTTTAAAGGAAGTCTATGAACATAGTTCGGAATATTCAGCCCATTATGGCAATATTACCAAACAGTCTGTTGGAGCGATCCAAAGAAGTCTCTTGGTTTTGGAAGAAGAAGGAGCAGATCAGTTTTTCGGTGAGCCAGCACTTGATTTAAATGATTTCATGCAACTCGATGCATCTGGTCGTGGTTATATCAATATTCTTTCTGCTACAAAGCTCTTTCATTCACCTAAATTGTATTCAACCTTTTTGATCTGGATGCTGTCTCGTCTCTTTGAAACACTTCCAGAGGTTGGGGATCCTGAAAAGCCAAAATTGGTCTTCTTCTTTGATGAAGCGCATCTCCTCTTTAAGGATGCGAGCAAGCTCTTTCTTGAGAAGGTCGAGCAAGTGGTACGCCTGATTCGTTCGAAAGGTGTAGGGATTTACTTTATTACCCAAAATCCTCAAGACCTACCAGAGTCTGTTTTAGCGCAACTTGGGAATCGTATTCAGCATGCTCTTCGAGCTTACACTCCAAAAGAAATGAAGGCGATTAAGGTTGCTGCCCAAAGTTTTCGTCCGAATCCAGATTTTGATACAGAAACTGTGATTACTGAGTTAGGGACAGGGGAAGCCTTGGTTTCTTTCCTGAATGAAAAGGGACAGCCTAGTGTGGTTGAGCGTACCTTTATTCTTTCTCCTCAATCCAGTTTTGATCTGTTAAATGAAAGTGAACAATTGGCCTTGATCACAACATCGCCTTTCCATCAAAAGTATGCGACAGCGATTGACCGAGAATCTGCCTATGAAAAATTAGTGGCTAAAGCAAGCAAGGAAGTGCAAGAAGAGAAAAAAGAAGCAGAAAAAGAACGGTCTGCAACAGAAAAAACAGAGCAAAAACGCAGTCCAGGTCGTCCAAGGAAATCCAGTCTTGAAAAGGCAAAAGATTCCTTCTTGAGTTCTTTATTCCGGACGATCGCGCGTGAAATTGCTAAGCTCATTATGGGCTCCTTTAAACAGAAGTAATTTCTTTAAAGAAGAGGGATATTTTTTTAAAAAATAAACCGTTTTCCCCTTCTGATTATTCTTGTTATTTTTAGTAGAATCTTTTATAATTAATTCTATATGAAAAAATATTTTAATCTACGCTCGATTATGATTGGAATCAGCATCCTTTTGTGCCTGGTGGGAACAGGTGTATTGGGGTATTTGCATCTCACGCAACCAACAGTATCAGCAATTGAAAACAAAGCAAAGAAAACAAAAAAATTAGATGTAGAAAAGTCAACCCCAGAGACCAAAAAACCACGTGTCAAATCTCCAGAAGCTAAGCAAGCAGTTGTAGACGCAGATATGGAGACGATGAGCGCTTATGGCCTTGTCTATGATTATGCTAATAAAGGTTTGGTAGAGGTTGTTCAGGATTTCTTAGCAGAAAGTGGAATTGATCCATCACAAATTGCCTTTACTTATCGTAATGCCATTACAGGAGAGCAGTTTGCGATGAATGATCTTCAACCAATGACTGCAGGAAGTACCTACAAGTTGCCGTTGAATATGTTGGTGGTAGATGAGGTTGCAAAAGGCAAACTGAATTTAACAGATCGGTTTGATATTACCAATACCTACTATGAATATGTCGGTGAGCATGACAATTACGTCGCAGCATTTGATGGAGCCATGTCTATCCCTGATATGCAACGCTATTCATTGGTTTACTCTGAAAATACCCCAGCTTATGCCTTAGCAGATCGATTGGGTGGCATGGAGCAAGCGCGGAAGCTATTCAGTCGCTATGGTCAATCCCGTTCACCAGAAGTAAAGACCTTTAGCGATGAAAATAAAACGACAACAGATTACTATATCCATGTTTTGGAATATCTTTGGAATCATCAAGAAAAATATGCAGATTTGTTGGAATTGATTGGGGAGTCTTTCCCAGGTGAGTACTATAAGAAATTCTTACCGGATTTGGTCATTCAACAAAAACCAGGCTATGTTGCTGAAGCTTTGAATGTGGACGCTATTGTGCGTGAATCTACTCCGTACCTGATCGCCATTTATACCGCAGGTCTTGGAGGAACGACTCCAGAAAGTTCTGAGATCAGTGGTGTCGGTCTATATCAATTGGGTCAATTGGCTTATGTTATCAATGAATGGCATCGAGTTAATATGAATGAATAATCGACAGAAGGGTCTGAGTTGTGCTCAGGCCTTTTATTCTATTAAAGTAGGATGAAATTCACTTGTTGTTTTGAATTACTTTTCTGTTCTAAAGAGACTTCTTTCCCCTTTCTATTAAAAAGTATGTTATACTAACAATAGAAATAAGAGGAAGTATAGTAGACATGATTACAAAAGACGATTACCAGTTGCTTCGCTTGCATCCTGCATTTTCTGCGTTGCCAGTGGAGCTTTTTGATAAATTAGCTGTTGAAATTCATGCCAGGGATATCCCTAAAGGACAAATTTTATTTTTTGCAGGAGATAGACGGGATCGCATATTCCTTCTAGTGGAGGGCTTTGTTCGCATTGAGCAATTTGATTCTTCTGATCAATTCTCCTATATGGATTACATTAAAAAAGGGTCCTTGTTTCCTTATGGTGGAATGTTCCAGGACGAACGCTACCACTATACAGCCAGTGCTGTAACGGATTTACGCTGTTTTGTAATTCCCGTCAACCTCTATGAATTATCTGCCCAAGAGAGTAAGGAGCAGTTGCTCTTCATTACGAGAAAGCTCTCGTCGATTTTAGAATTTCAAGAGTTGCGTCTACGTAATGTCGTGACAGCTAGTGCCAGTGAGCGTGTGGTTCAATCTTTAGCTATCTTGTGCAAGGACTATGAAAGTTTAGGAAATCAACTTCCATTTCCAATCAGTATGAAGGAAATGGCTAAATTAGCGGCAACAACCCGAGAAACCGTCAATCAAGTTTTAAAGAAACTCATCGATTCTCATAAGATCCAGTATGAGAGAAAACAACTAACTTTTCTAGATACAGCCTACTTTTTAAAAAGTTTTGAAGAGATCAACTAATTCGTTGATCTTTTTTTATTTTTTACAAAAAAATATATATTCATAAAAATAATATAAAAGGCAAAATATGCAAAGAAAACGCTTCATATTAACTAAAAAATAGGAAGGATTCAAAAAAACGCCAAATTCTTTGCATTCAAAAAGTAGAATCCTTTGTGAAAGCGGTACCAATAAAGAATATAATAACAATTGTAATAAAGCTTGTGAATAAGCTCGAAGAAAAAGGAGGACTATAGATGTCTACACACCCAATTCATGTTTTCTCAGAAATTGGAAAACTGAAAAAAGTTTGTTTGCACCGTCCAGGTAAAGAGTTGGAAAACTTGATGCCTGACTATCTTGAACGTCTTCTTTTTGATGATATTCCTTTCTTGGAAGATGCTCAAAAAGAACACGACGCATTTGCTCAAGCACTTCGTAATGAAGGAATCGAAGTACTTTATCTTGAGCAGTTGGCTGCTGAATCATTGACTTCTCCAGAAATTCGTGATCAGTTCATCGAAGAATACCTTGAAGAAGCGAACATTCGTGGACGCCAAACAAAAATTGCGATCCGTGAATTGCTTCACAGCATTGAAGACAACCAAGAATTGGTTGAAAAAACAATGGAAGGGGTTCAAAAAGCTGAACTTCCAGAAATTCCTGAAGAAGCAAAAGGATTGACAGACCTTGTTGAATCTGACTACCCATTTGCGATTGATCCAATGACAAACTTGTACTTCACACGTGACCCATTTGCAACAATTGGTAATGCAGTATCATTGAACCACATGTACGCAGATACACGTAACCGTGAAACTTTGTATGGTAAATACATCTTCAAATACCACCCAGTTTACGGTGGAAAAGTTGAACTTGTCTACAACCGTGAAGAAGATACTCGTATCGAAGGTGGAGATGAGTTGGTACTTTCTAAAGATGTATTGGCAGTTGGTATCTCACAACGTACTGATGCTGCATCAATCGAAAAATTGTTGGTAAACATCTTCAAGAAGAACGTTGGCTTCAAGAAAGTATTGGCCTTCGAATTTGCTAACAACCGTAAATTCATGCACTTGGATACAGTATTCACAATGGTGGACTACGATAAATTCACAATCCACCCAGAAATCCAAGGTAACCTTCGCGTCTTCTCTGTAACTTATGAAAACGAACAATTGAAGATCGTTGAAGAAAAAGGTGATTTGGCTGAATTGCTTGCTGAAAACCTTGGTGTTGAAAAAGTTACATTGATTCCATGTGGAGGTGGCAACGTCGTTGCTGCTGCACGTGAACAATGGAACGACGGATCAAATACTCTTACAATCGCACCAGGTGTGGTAGTAGTATACGACCGTAACACTGTTACCAACAAGAAATTAGAAGAATACGGACTTCGTTTGATTAAGATCCGCGGAAGTGAATTGGTTCGCGGTCGTGGTGGACCTCGTTGTATGTCAATGCCATTCGAACGTGAAGAAATCTAATGTAGAAGACCGAGAGCTGGTCTTGAGGGATCAGCTCTTCCTTCTTACTGATCAATACTAGAAAGAAAATAGGAGACAATTAGAATGACAAATTCAGTGTTCCAAGGACGTAGCTTCTTGGCAGAAAAAGACTTTACACGTGCAGAGTTAGAATACCTTATCGGACTTTCAGCTCACTTGAAAGACCTTAAAAAACGCAACATTGAACACCACTATCTTGCTGGTAAAAACATTGCGCTTTTGTTTGAAAAAACTTCAACTCGTACTCGTGCTGCCTTCACAACAGCAGCTATCGACCTTGGTGCTCACCCAGAATATCTAGGTGCAAACGACATCCAACTTGGTAAAAAAGAATCTACAGAAGATACTGCTAAAGTTCTTGGACGTATGTTTGACGGTATTGAATTCCGTGGTTTCAGCCAACGTATGGTTGAAGAATTGGCTGAATTCTCAGGTGTTCCAGTATGGAATGGTTTGACTGACGAATGGCACCCAACTCAAATGCTTGCAGACTACTTGACAGTTCAAGAAAACTTTGGACGTTTGGAAGGCTTGACACTTGTATACTGTGGTGATGGACGTAACAACGTTGCGAATAGCCTTCTTGTAACAGGTGCTATCCTTGGCGTGAACGTACACATCTTCTCACCAAAAGAACTCTTCCCAGAACAAGAAATTGTTGAATTGGCAGAAGGATTCGCAAAAGAAAGTGGCGCTCATATCTTGATCACTGAAGATGCTGACGAAGCAGTGAAAGGTGCAGACGTACTTTACACTGACGTTTGGGTATCAATGGGTGAAGAAGACAAATTTGCAGAACGTGTTGCCCTTTTGAAACCTTACCAAGTAAACATGGATTTGATTAAGAAAGCTGATAACGAAGACTTGATCTTCTTGCACTGCTTACCAGCCTTCCACGATACAAATACTGTTTACGGTAAAGATGTTGCTGAAAAATTCGGCGTAGAAGAAATGGAAGTTACTGACGAAGTGTTCCGTAGCAAATATGCTCGTCACTTTGACCAAGCTGAAAACCGTATGCACACAATCAAAGCGGTTATGGCAGCTACTCTTGGTAACTTGTACATTCCAAAAGTTTAAGACTTTATAACCGTATACCAACAGCTATAGGGGCTGGACTGCTAGCTTTAGTCCTGCCCCTATTTTTTATAGAAAGGGAAAACTTATGTCAAGAAAAATAGTTGTTGCTTTGGGAGGAAATGCTATTCTCTCATCTGATCCTTCTGCTCAAGCTCAACAAGAAGCACTTGTAGAAACAGCAAAACACTTAGTCAAATTAATCAAAAATGGGGATGACTTGATCATCACTCACGGAAATGGTCCTCAAGTAGGAAACCTTTTGCTCCAACACTTGGCAGCAAACTCTGAAAAGAACCCTGCTTTCCCACTTGATTCATTAGTTGCTATGACCGAAGGAAGCATTGGCTACTGGCTTCAAAATGCTCTTCAAAATGCTCTTCTTGAAGAAGGAATTGAAAAAGATGTGGCTTCTGTTGTGACACAAGTCGTTGTTGATAAGAACGACCCAGCTTTTGTCAACCTCAGCAAACCAATCGGTCCATTCTACTCAGAAGAAGAAGCAAAAGCAGAAGCTGAAAAATCTGGAGCAACTTTCAAAGAAGATGCTGGTCGTGGCTGGCGTAAAGTTGTTGCTTCACCAAAACCAGTGGATATCAAAGAAATCAATACCATCCGTACTTTGTTGAACGACGGTCAAGTCGTTGTGGCAGCCGGTGGTGGCGGTATCCCAGTTGTGAAAGAAGCAGATGGTAGCCTATCTGGTGTTGAAGCTGTCATCGATAAAGACTTCGCATCTCAACGTTTGGCTGAATTAGTAGAAGCAGACCTCTTCATCGTCTTGACTGGTGTCGATTATGTCTTTGTGAACTACAACAAACCAGACCAAGCAAAATTGGAACATGTTAATGTGGCTCAATTGGAAGAATATATCAAACAAGACCAATTTGCACCAGGAAGCATGCTTCCTAAAGTGGAAGCTGCCATTGCCTTTGTAAATGGTCGCCCAGAAGGAAAAGCAGTTATTACATCACTTGAAAACCTGGGAGCTTTGATTGAGTCTGAAAGTGGAACAATCATCCAAAAAGACTAATGAAAAATTAGGAAAAAACTAGTATTTTAAAGCTTATTGTGATAGAATAAGTCTATAGGAAAGCGTTTTACAAGAGACTCTTGTAAAACATCACTCACACTTTGTTGCGTTAGGAGGAAGACAAATGAGTGAAAAAACAAAAAAAGGATTTAAGATGCCTTCATCTTTTTCCGTATTGTTAATTATCATTGCTATTATGGCAGTGTTAACTTGGATTATTCCAGCTGGTCAATACAAGGTTGACGATGCAGGTGCTATCATTGCAGGTAGTTATGAATCTGTAAAAGCACATCCTCAAGGGATTTGGGATGTCTTGATGGCCCCAATCAATGCCATGCTTGGTAAAGCACCAACTAGTGCAGCGATTGACGTAGCCTTCTTCATCTTGATGGTCGGTGGTTTCCTTGGAGTTGTAAACGAAACAGGTACCCTTGATGTAGGGATTGCTTCTATCGTTCGCAAATACAAAGGCCGCGAAAAAATGTTGATTTTGATCTTGATGCCATTGTTTGCCCTTGGTGGTACAACTTATGGTATGGGTGAAGAAACCATGGCCTTCTATCCACTTCTTGTACCTGTTATGATGTCCGTTGGTTTTGACAGCTTGACAGGGGTAGCCATTATCCTTTTAGGATCACAAATCGGATGTTTGGCGTCAACATTGAACCCATTTGCGACAGTTATCGCATCTGATACTGCAGGTATCTCAAGTGCTTCAGGTCTCTTACTTCGTGTGATCTTCTGGATCGTATTGACAGGACTTAGCACATATTATGTATACCGTTATGCAGATAAGGTTCAAAAAGACCCAACCAAATCTCTCACCTATGCAACTCGTGAAGAAGATTTGAAACACTTCAACGTTGATAGTGGTGAAGAAATTCCTTCACAAATGAACAAGAAACAAAAACGTGTCTTGCTCGTCTTCATCTCAACATTCGTTATCATGGTTGCTGGATTTATCCCATTCAAAGATTTGGGTATTAAATTCTTTGAAAGCTTTAACGAATCTCTCCATAAAATTCCAGTACTTGGTCAATTGATCGGTAACACAGATGCTCTTGGTACATGGTACTTCCCTCAAACAGCTATGCTCTTTGCCTTCATGGGAATCCTCGTTGGTATCATTTATGGCTTGAAAGAAGATAAAATCATTTCATCCTTCATGAATGGTGCAGCTGACCTCTTGAGTGTTGCTCTTATCGTAGCAGTAGCACGTGGTATCCAAGTCATCATGAACGACGGTATGATCACTGCGACAATTCTTCACTGGGGTGAAGAAGGATTGAAAGGTCTTTCATCTCAATTGTTCATTGTCTTGACTTACATTTTCTACTTGCCAATGTCATTCTTGATCCCATCATCATCTGGTCTTGCCAGTGCAACAATGGGTATCATGGCACCTCTTGGTAAATTTGTCAATGTACCAGGTAGCTTGATTGTCACAGCTTACCAATCTGCATCTGGTGTCTTGAACTTGATCGCACCAACTTCAGGTATCGTAATGGGAGCTCTTGCTCTTGGACGTGTTGACTTGAGTGCATGGTGGAAATTCATGGGTAAATTGGTCGTAGCGATTGTTGTGATCACCATTGCCCTTCTTCTACTAGGAACTGTGGTTCCATTCTTGCAATAGAATAAAGTAGGTGTTTCATGAAAAATATAATAAAGAACGATGTAAAAGAGCAGTTTTTAAACTCGCTTCAAACCATCATTTCTTACCCTTCTGTATTGAACGAAGGGGAAAATGGAACACCGTTTGGACAAGCTATCCAAGATGTCCTAGAAAAAGCCTTAGAGCTTGCTCAGGAATTAGGTTTTCAAACATATATAGATCCTGAAGGATACTATGGATATGCAGAGATCGGTCAGGGGGAAGAACTCCTGGCCGTTCTTTGTCACTTGGATGTTGTTCCAGCCGGTGATTTACAAGATTGGCAAACGCCACCTTTTGAAGCGACCGTTGTCGGGGATTATTTAGTAGGTCGTGGTGTGCAGGATGATAAGGGGCCGTCCCTCGCTGCCCTCTATGCAGTTAAGAGTTTGCTGGATGATGGCATCCAGTTTACCAAACGAATCCGCTTTATCTTTGGGACGGATGAAGAAACCTTGTGGCGCTGTATGAACCGCTACAATCAAATCGAAGAGCAAGCAGATTTAGGATTTGCACCAGATTCCTCTTTCCCCTTAACCTATGCTGAAAAAGGCTTATTACAAGTGAAATTGCATGGTCCAGGTTGGGATGATCTTCCCTTACAGGCTGGACAGGCCCTCAATGTTGTTCCAGACAAGGCGACCTATGCTGGTCATCGTTTGGAGGAGTTGCTTCCTGTTTTGGATCAAAGTGGGGTTCAGTATAGCCAAACAGCAGATTCTGTAACGGTTTTGGGTGTTTCGAAACACTCTAAAGATGCAGCCGAAGGAGTGAATGCTATTGTCGGTTTAGCGGAAAGTTTATCCCTCATCCAACCCCATCCAGCCTTGCTCTTTATAGCAGATGCTGTTGGTGAGGATGCAACGGGAGAAGCTTTATTTGGCAGAATTACAGATGAACCTAGTGGGGATCTTTCTTTTAATCTTGCGACCCTTGTGATCGATCAAGAACAATCGGAAATCGGGATTGATATCCGGATTCCAGTTTTAGCAGACAAGGATGCCTTGGTAGCTCGTTTGCAAGAAATTGCAGCTAGTTATCAGTTGGAATATGAAGAGTTTGATTATTTGGCTCCTTTATATGTTCCTTTGGATAGTTCTTTAGTCAGCTCTTTGATGGCCGTCTATCAGGAAGAAACTGGTGATAAGACGCCAGCTATGTCTTCTGGTGGTGCGACATTTGCGCGGACCATGGAAAATTGTGTTGCCTTTGGGGCTCTTTTCCCAGGTGCAGAACAGACCGAGCACCAAGCCAATGAACGTGCAAAAATTGAAGATCTCTATGCTGCGATGGAAATCTATCGAGAAGCCATTCAACGCTTAGCTACAACATAAAAAGTTTGGAAACTTGGTTTCCAAACTTTTTATTTACTAAAGAAGAAGGGTGGGGTGAATTCTTTTAATTTTTCAAAACAATCCAAAGCTCCTTGATTGTCTTCGCAGATGACCAAACAGACATCGTCTCCACAGATGGTGGCTACAATTTCTTGGAGTTCTAATGCATCTAAGATCGCTCCAAAAGATTGAGCGAGGCCTGGAAGAGTTTTTACAACGACCTGGTTTTGAACGGGCCGCAACATGACTAAGGCATCTTCCATATACATCCGCAGGCGCTTTTCCCAACGGGAAGGAGCGATGGTATTCATGGCATAGTAGGAACTATCCCCCTCGTTAATTTTTACTAGATTCAAGGATTTGACATCCCGTGAAAGGGTGGACTGGGTAACGAGAACGCCATTGGCTTCTAAGGCTTCTTGAAGTTCTTGTTGAGTATGAATCCTACGCTCAGAAATGATAGAGCGGATCAAGCGGTGGCGACTTTCAATTTTATTCATGAGAGACTCCTTTACTTGATGAACATAGCATCCCCAAAACTGAAGAAGCGGTAGCGTTCTTGAATCGCATGGTGGTATGCTTCGAGGGTTAATTCACGGCCAGCAAAGGCAGAAACCAACATGACCAGAGTTGATTTTGGAAGGTGGAAGTTGGTTGAAAAGGCATCGACGACTTTCCATTCATAACCTGGTTTGATAAAAATATTGGTCCAGCCTGAATCAGCTTGGATGTCTCCATCAAATTTGTTGCCAATCGTTTCAAGGGTCCGAATAGAAGTCGTTCCGACGGCCACGATGCGTTTTCCTGCAGCTTTTACCTGACGAAGGGTAGCAGCAGCTTCTTCAGAAAGTTGGTAAAATTCAGAGTGCATCTCATGGTCTTCAAGATTGTCCACGGATACTGGACGGAAGGTTCCTAGGCCCACATGAAGGGTCAAATAGACCAGGTGAACACCTTTTGCTTCAATCTTTTGGAGCAATTCTTGGGTGAAATGAAGACCTGCCGTTGGAGCTGCAGCAGAACCATTTTCTTTGGCGTAAACGGTTTGGTAACGTTCGCGGTCAGCAAGCTTTTCGTGAATATAGGGAGGAAGTGGCATTTCGCCAAGGCTTTCTAGAACTTCTAAGAAAATCCCTTGATAGTGGAAGCGAACGATACGGCCTCCATGCTCCAATTCTTCCTCGACAGTTGCGGTCAAACGACCATCTCCAAAGCTGACTGTGGCCCCTACCTTTAAGCGTTTTGCAGGTTTTGCCAAGACTTCCCAACAGTCATCTTGCGTATTTTTAAGGAGAAGGAATTCGACGTGACCACCTGTTTCTGGTTTGACTCCATGAAGACGGGCAGGTAGCACGCGCGTATTGTTCATGACAAGAGCATCTCCTGGCTCCAATTCATCCAAAATTGCATCAAAATGACGGTCTTGGAATTGCCCTGTTTTTCGATCGAGGATCAAGAGCTTTGAGGCATCGCGTTTTTCAAGAGGGGTTTGGGCAATCAGTTCTTCAGGTAAATCAAAGTCAAAGTCGTTTGTGTTCATTTGTGCTCCTTTAAAGTAAATTTGAGAGTAGATAGATGGTTGTTCCAATAGCTAAAAGCATCAGGCAAGTTCCTATCAAAAATATTATAGCCCTTAGGACTTTTCTTCGGTGAATCAAAAAAGATAAGAGAAAAACAAGAAGTCCTATCAAAAAAATGATAAATAATATAGTTACAATCATACCTTTCATTATATCACGAATCGAATTGAAAATGAAAAAATACAAAAAAGATAGCGGTTTCACTTGACAAAAATTGGTCTATACCATATAATGAAACCATAGAGATATAGGAGGTCTATCGCATGAAGATTATTGAAGTTCAGGACCAAATTGAGGGTGGAAAAGTTGCCTTTGATCTGTTTAAAGAAAAATTACAGGAAGGAGCTCAAACCATAGGTCTTGCGACAGGAAGCAGTCCCCTTGAATTTTACAAACAAATTCGCGAAAGTGATTTGGACTTATCTAATCTAATTAGTGTTAACTTAGATGAATATGTAGGATTAACAGGAGATGATCCTCAATCCTACCGTTATTTCATGGAGAAAAATCTCTTTGATGCCAAACCATTTAAAGAAAGCTACCTCCCAATAGGTGCAGAAGAAACAGCCGAACAAGAAGTTGCACGTTATAATCAGATTTTAGAAGAACATCCTGTAGATCTTCAAATTCTAGGGGTTGGGCGCAATGGACACATCGGTTTCAATGAGCCAGGGACATCCTTTGATAGCCAAACCCATTTAGTCCAGTTGGATGCTTCTACGATTGAAGCGAACTCTCGTTTCTTTGATAAAATTGAGGATGTACCAACCAAGGCAATTTCGATGGGAATTGCTAATATCTTAGCAGCTAAATCGATTGTTTTGTTTGCTTATGGGGAATCGAAAGCCCAAGCGATTAAAGGAACAGTAGAGGGTGAAAAGACAGAAGAAGTGCCTGCAAGTGCCCTTCAGGGACATCCAGATGTGACCATCATTGCGGATAAGGAAGCTTTGAGCTTGTTAAGTCGATAAAAAACAGGACCTATCGCCGATTTATTCGGGCCAGATAGGTTTTTTTCTGCTTCAAAGTATGGTACAATACAAGTAATTAACTGCTGTGATTGGCTCTTTTCATCTACGGGGAGACAAGAAGAAAGAGCATAAAGGTTAGAAGCTTGTTTCAACCTCCAGCTGAATAGTCTGTTATAAAGGAATAGTTTATGATAAAAAAATATTTGATCCATATTTGCCTCCTTCTGAGTCTCTTATGCCAGCCAATTCTAGCTAGTGCGGATGAATTGGTGGATATGGCGCAAAAGATGTACCCAAATGACAATGTCCAAGCCATTAACCGTCCGCATTCTTCTCTCATTATTGACGGCAATACGGGAAATGTTCTTTGGAAAGACAATATCGATGAAGTCAGAGATCCTGCCAGCATGAGTAAGCTCATGACGCTCTATCTCTTGTTTGAAGATATGGCAAATGGCAAGATCAGTAAGGATACAGTGATCAAGGCGACCGCTTCAGATCAAGCGATCGGAAAGATTTATGAAATCTCCAACAATAATATTGTTGCTGGGGTGGACTATACAATTCCTGAGCTGATTACCATGACAGTGGTTCCATCCTCAAATGTATCGACCCTCATGTTGGCCAATCTCATGTCCAACAATGATCCAGATGCTTTTATCGAGCGCATGAATACCAAGGCTAAGGAATTAGGCATGACCAATACGGTCTGGAATAACCCAAGCGGGGCGGCTATCTCAACCTTGCAAGGCTACTATCAGGTAAATAATTATCCAAATGATGCGGCCAACCAGACAACTGCGCGTGATTTAGGGATTCTGGTCTATCATTTCATCAATCAATACCCGGATATCTTAAGCTATACCAATCAAGCACAAGTCACGGTAAAAAAAGGAACTCCGTATGAGGAAACCTTTGATACCTACAATTATTCATTGCCAGGAGCCAAGTATGCTTTGAAAGGTGTGGATGGTTTAAAAACTGGATCAAGTCCTCGTGGAGCTTTCAACTATATCGCGACCATCAAACGGGGCAATCAACGATTGATTGCTGTCATTATGGGCGTAGGAGATTGGGCAGACCAAGATGGGGAATATTACCGTCACCCGTTTGGGAATGCTTTGATCGAAAAAGCTTATAAAGATTTTGGCTATAAAAAATTGTTAGATGCAGGTGTCCAGAAGATTGACGGCAAGACCTATACACTCGAAAAACCCTTCTATGCAACGGTTAAAAAAGGGGCTAAAGAACCGACCCTTGAGGTAAAAGATGGCTATCTGACAGTAGATAATGATCTCTACACTTTGTATGAAGGTATCCGAGATGATATGAAGGTGGAAGAAGGGGCTAAGCCAGAGCTTGTCAAAGAAACAGCAAGTGGGAAAAAGACAACTGCTAAGCAAAGTAAATGGCTTTCGCTGGATCACTTCCTGATCTTGATTCCAATTCTCATTCTTGTCATCATTCTCTCGATTGAAAAACAAAGTCGTGAGAGACGCAAAAAAAAGGCTCAAAAGCGCTATAATAAAAAATAAATAGAAACTCAACTGGTGATCAGTTGGGTTTTGTCGTTGTTTCGTTCATACTTATTTAGAAAAGGATTCATATGAAAAAATTCCGAAATTCTTATGCAGCTTATATGTTGCTCTATAGTTTTTATTTTATGTCCACATCTCTCTTTACGACCCTCATTTCCGTCTATTTGATGGGAAAGCACTATAGTGCAACCCAAGTGTCGACCTTGGTATCGGTTGCCTTTTTCTTATCTATGGTAGCCCAACCTTTCTTTGGGTATATCAATGAGCGATTTGGAATCGTAAAAATGACGACCCTCAGTCTGAGTGTGATCATTGGTGGTGTCCTAGGTTTTCTTTGGGCACCTAATCTCTTTTGGCTGACCGTTTTTTATGGGATTGTTCTAGTCTGTTTGAATGGGACAGCTCCCATGATGGAAGTATTTGCAACGCAAAGTCCATACGCTTTTGGGAAGATTCGCGTTTGGGGAACCATTGGCTACTCGGTCGGTGTTCAAATAGCCGGCTGGGTCTATCATCAATTTAGCCCCCAAGCTGTCTATTATACGGTTTTGATCACTATTGTACTCAGTATTTTCTGTCTGAGTGCAGTTCGGATGAAGACAAGAGAGAAAAAAGAAGAAAAGGTTAAAGAGCCAGTTTCTATTCGCCCCCTTCTTCACAATGTGCCCTACCTCTTCTTTATCATTTTGATTGGCTTGGCTTCAGGTGTTGGAAATATTGGTCATACCTATATTCCTGAGCTACTCATGGATAGCGGTCTACCAGTCCATATTGCCTCAACGGTTGTAGCTATCTCGGTTGTAGTGGAAGCCCCCTTGATCTTTTTCTCTGATCGATTCATGGACCACTGGCCTTTACGGGTTTTGATCGCTCTTCCAATTGGGATTATTTTCGCTCAATATGCTGTCTATGCTCTTCCAAGTCCTGTCTTCTTAAAAGTGATAATGACTCTCTTAGCTAAGCACACGACAGGGATGGTTTTGATTATGGTCTCCTTACGGTTTATCGCCCAACAGGTAAATGGCAAAGACTTGGTTCTTGCCATGGCCATTGTCCAAGGAGCTCGTTATTTAGGAACCATTCTTTTACAACCCCTCGCAGCCCTCTGTATTGAAAGAGGTGGTTACCAAGTCATGAGTTTCTTTTTAGCAGGGGTTGTAGGGATCGTCTTTTTACTGAGTTTTGCCTTAAAAATGCCCCAAGGGAAGGCTCACGGCCTTTTTGGTGGTAAAGTAGACTAATGAAATTGATACAATTGTATGACTCATAATCGAGAAGTTGGATAGAAACACTGATTTCACAGTGTTTTGTCCAACTTTTTTGCTATTATTAAGAGCTAGTGATTAATTTGACAATCAAAGTATCCGATGGTAGAATGAGGTAAAATAAATATAAAGGAGACCATTTTATGAAAAAAATGATCTTATCGACAGCTGCTCTTTTGACGATTGTTTCACTTGCTGCTTGTTCAAACAAACAAGACACAAAGAAGGAAACTTCAAATAGTCAATCAACTACTAAAGTGACGAGCAAATCTGCCAACACTTCAAAAAGTAAGGATACTTCAACAGATTCAAAAGATACATCTACTTCTAGTCTCTTAACAGATGCTGAAATCAGCAAGGCTAAAACAGTTGGAGACTTCAAAAAGTTATTTGCAAAACTAATGGATCAAACGGTTTCTCTTACTGAAGAAGCAGGTGCTTCTGTGACAGGCTCAGCCAAAGTGGGCTATGATGCGACTGTCAGTAGCTTGAAGCAACAAATGGAAACTCAAAAAGAAATCTTTAATGAAGGATTGGAGACTATTGGATCCGACAGTACTATTGTTCCTAAAGAAGACCGTGAAGCTCTGATCGAAAGCTTGAAAGATGCTCGTGAAGAGTTGGAAAGCGCTCGTAAAGAAATGAAAGATTTGCAGAAAGAATTGAGTAAATCTCCTGTTGCAGATGATAACAGTGATGATTCGGATTCAGATTCTGAAGAATAAAAGGAAGAAAGGGTTGGAAATTTCCAGCCTTTTTCTTATTTTTTTCGAATGATATAGATGAGGAGGTGGGGCTATGTTTATTGCCATGGATAAAGATCAAAAGCGGTGGAACTGTATCAAGGAGGTCCCACCTACAACAGCTGGTCCTTTTTATTGCTTGGCTTGTCACAGTCAAGTGCGTCTAAAAAATGGCTCGGTTCTACGGCCTCATTTTGCTCATGTAGAATTACAGCATTGTCCCTACCATCACGAAGCGGAGAGTTTTGAACATCTGGAATTGAAAGCTAGTCTTTATGATTGGGCCTCTAAGGAGTCTAAAACAGAGGTAGAAAGTTATTTAGCAGACTTTCAACAAATTGCCGATCTTTTGGTAGTAGACAAGAACTTAGCTTTGGAAGTGCAGTGTAGCTCCTTATCTTTAGAACGCTTGAAGGAGAGAAGCGATGCTTATCGATCCCACGGTTACCAGGTCTATTGGTTACTTGGTAAAAAGTTGTGGCTCAAGGAAAGACTAACAAAACTGCAGGCTGGCTTTCTTTATTTTAGTCAGAATCGAGGTTTTCATCTTTGGGAATTGGATCTGGCAAAGAAAGAGCTACGTTTACAATACCTCATTCATGAGGATTTACGAGGGCGATTGCATTATCAAACAGAAATTTTCCCTTTTGGTCAAAGGTCCTTACTAGAAGTCTTACGGACCCCTTATCTTTCGCAACCCATGCAGCAAATGGCAGTCGAGCTCGATCGGACATTTTTAACGTATATACAGCAACAACTCTTTTATCGTCACCCAAAGTGGATGAGGTTTCAGGAAGAACTCTATTTGCAGGGACACCATCTACTGGAACTAGGCTTGGATTTCTTTTATCCTCTTTGTCGTCCGATCCTTTCACAGAACTTACTCCAAATTGAAGAGGATGTAGAAGGTTACTACCAGCAGTTTATGACCTATTATCAGTCGCAAGGGATCCAACCTGTTCAGATCCTCTATCCCCCACGTTTTTATGCTCAGCAGAAAAGCTAACTTTCTAAGATAGAAATCCTCCCGAAATGTTCATTTTTATGCTAAAATAGTACCATTGGAGGATTAATCGAAATGGTAAAACAACGTAATGAAATTGATGAAAAATACCACTGGGATTTGTCGACAATTTTTGCGACAGATCAAGCTTGGGAAGAAGAAGCAGCTAGCTTAGCTTCAGATATTAAAGCAGCTAGCCACTATGCTGGCCATTTGTTGGGTTCAGCGCAAACGCTTTTGGAGACAACCAATGCTTATTTGGAATTGAGCCGTCGCTTAGAAAAGGTCTATGTCTATGCTCATATGAAAAATGACCAAGATACACGAGTGGCTAAATACCAAGAATACCAATCAAAAGGGATGTCTCTTTATAGCTTGTTAGGCGAAACTTTTGCCTTCTATGAGCCTGAGTTCATGGCCATTACGGATGAGCAGTACAAAGCTTTTGTTAGTGAGGTTCCAGCCTTGGAACAATATGGTCATTATTTTGATCGTTTGCTAGAGAAAAAAGAACATGTCTTGTCCCAAGAAGAGGAAGAATTACTTGCAGGAGCTGGTGAGATCTTTGCTGCTGGCGGGGAAACATTTGAAATTTTGGACAATGCAGATATTGTTTTTCCAACTGTGCATGATGACAAGGGTGAAGAAGTTCAATTAACACATGGAAACTATATTTCTTTGGTAGAGTCAAAAGATCGTGCCGTTCGTAAAGAAGCTTATGAAGGTCTCTACAAGGTCTATGAACAGTACCAACATACCTATGCAAAAACCTTGCAAACCAATGTAAAAGTTCACAACTTCAATGCCAAAGTTCGCAAATTCTCATCTGCCCGTGAAGCAGCCCTTTCTGAAAACTTTGTACCAGAAAGTGTTTATGATAGCTTGGTAGCAGCTGTGAACAAACACTTGCCACTCTTGCAACGTTATGTGCAATTGCGCTCAAAAATTCTAGGAATCTCAGACTTGAAGATGTATGATATGTATACGCCATTATCCGATACAGACTACAAGTTTACCTATGAAGAATCATTGGCTAAAGCAGAAGAAGTCTTGGCTGTTTTGGGGGAGGACTACCTATCTCGTGTGAAACGTGCCTTTAGCGAACGGTGGATCGACGTGCATGTCAACCAAGGAAAACGCTCAGGTGCCTATTCAGGTGGTTCTTATGATACCAATGCCTTTATGTTGTTGAACTGGCAAGATACATTGGATAACCTCTTCACCTTGGTGCATGAAACTGGTCATAGTATGCATTCTAGCTATACCCGTGAAACCCAGCCGTATGTCTATGGAGACTACTCTATTTTCCTTGCTGAAATTGCCTCTACAACCAATGAAAATATCTTGACAGAACGTCTCCTAGAAGAAGTAGAAGACGATGCAACTCGTTTTGCTATTTTGAATCACTTCTTGGATGGCTTCCGTGGAACCGTCTTCCGTCAAACCCAGTTTGCCGAATTTGAGCATGCTATCCATAAAGCAGACCAAGAAGGTACCGTTTTGACTAGTGAATTCTTGAACAACCTCTATGCAGAACTCAATGAGAAATACTACGGTCTTTCAAAAGAAGACAACCCTGAAATCCAATATGAATGGGCTCGTATTCCTCACTTCTACTATAACTACTACGTTTTCCAATATTCAACTGGTTTTGCAGCAGCTTCAGCTCTAGCTGAAAAAATCGTTCATGGAACCCAAGAAGATCGTGACAAATATATCGACTACTTGAAGGCTGGAAACTCTGATTATCCACTCAATGTCATCCGCAAAGCAGGTGTGGATATGGAAAAAGAAGACTATTTGGACGCAGCCTTTGCAGTCTTTGAACGTCGTTTGAATGAATTTGAAACCCTAGTGGAAAAATTAGGACTCGCATAAAATGGTAGAGTCTTATAGTAAAAATGCCAACCACAATATGCGCCGGCCAGTCATTAAAGACGAGATCGTTGACTTTATGCGGACCCGTCAAAAGCCGGTAGCTGGTGCCCTGAAGGAATTAGAAGCATTCGCCCGCAAGGAAAATATTCCCATCATCCCGCATGAAACGGTAGCATACTTTAGACTACTCCTACAAGCCCTACAACCAAAGAAAATCCTTGAAATTGGGACAGCAATTGGGTTTTCGGCGCTCTTAATGGCTGAAAATGTCCCCAATGCACAAATTACTACCATTGATCGTAACGAAGAAATGATTGGCTTTGCCAAGAAAAATCTAGCTAAATACGATCTGAGAAAGCAAATTACCTTGCTTGAAGGAGACGCGGTAGATGTCTTGCGGGATTTAACAGAAACCTATGACTTTGTCTTTATGGACTCTGCTAAGTCTAAGTACATCGTCTTTTTGCCTCGCATCCTCGAACTCTTGGAGGTTGGAGGAGTCGTAGTATTGGATGATATTTTCCAAGGAGGAGATGTTGCCAAAGACATCATGGAAGTTCGTCGTGGGCAACGGACCATTTATCGAGGTCTTCAAAACCTCTTTAACGCGACTCTCAACCATCCAGATTTGACAGCTAGCTTGGTGCCACTTGGAGACGGTATTTTGATGATTCGTAAAAATGCAGAGACGGTAACCCTGCCAGATCCTAGCTCTTTTTAGGTAAATTTAAGGTATTCTCTCTAATTTGTGGTAAAATAGAAGAAGTTTTAAAAAGGAACGGAGAGTAATTTTCATGAAGAAAAAACTTGTAGCAGGTGCTGTGACCTTGCTATCAGTCGTAACATTAGCAGCCTGTGCAAATAGCACAAACAAAGATGTCGTGACCATGAAAGGGGACACGATCACAGTTTCAGATTTCTATGATGAAATCAAATCAAACCAAGGAGCCCAACAAGTTCTTTTCCAAATGACTATCAATAAAGTTTTTGAAAAAGAATATGGATCAAAAGTTTCTGATAAAGAAGTCGATAAAGAATTGGCTAAACAAAAGAAACAATTGGGCAACCAATTTGACGCTTACTTGGCGCAACAAGGCTTGACGGAAGAAACAGCGAAGAAACAAATCCGTAGCAATATGTTGTTGGAATATGCAGTTAATCAAGCTGCTAAGAAAGATATCAAAGAGTCAGACTACAAGGCGGCTTTTGAATCTTACACACCAGAAGTAACAGCACAAATTATCAAGTTGGATTCTGAAGACAAAGCAAAAGAAGTATTGGAAGCAGCTAAAGCTGAAGGTGCAGACTTTTCCAAAATTGCAAAAGACAATTCAACAGATACCGCTACAAAAGACAAAGGTGGCGAAGTCAAGTTCGATTCAGGAACAGCAGATATTCCATCTCAAGTCAAAGAAGCTGCCTTTAAGTTGGATGAAAATGGAATTTCAGATGTCATCACAGTTTCAGCAGGTCAAAACTATTCTGCTAGCTACTATATTGTCAAATTGAACAAGAAGACAGAAAAAGGTTCTGACTGGAAGAAATACGAAAAACGTCTGAAAGAGATCATTGTTGACGGTCGTAAGCAAGATACTAACTACATCCGTAGCATTATTGCAAAAGCGATGACCAATGCCAATATCAAGGTCAAAGATGATGCCTTCAAATCAACATTCAACCAATATTTGCAAAATATCGGTGTTGAAACAAGCGGTAGCAGCTCATCATCTAAAAAATAGTTGACGGTTCCTTTTGGAACTTGTATAATGAAATAGTTGAGAATAAATCATTGTTACTCAGAATCAGAGAAGTGGCGGGGGTGCGAGCCATGGAAGAGAAATGATTTTGCTACTCGGCTGAGACAATTACATACAAAATGAAGAATGACAAGTTCATTGAATGAAGGTGGTACCGCGGTTTTTCGCCCTTCGTTTAGTGGCTTGTCTTTTGTTTGTGAATCGTTCTCTGAAGCTTTTCAAAGGAGATCAAAAGATGCGAACCTATCAAGTGAAACAAAAATTTCGATTGGGTGGCGAACGCTTCGATATCAAAGATGAGTTAGGAAATGTCGAATACCAGGTTGAGGGATCCTTTCTTAAGATTCCCAAGACTTTTACCATTTATGATAAGAATGGAGAAAAAGTTAGCCATATCACCAAAAAAACAATCAGCCTTCTTCCAAAATTTGTGGTTGAGTTGATGAATGGGGACCGCTTTTATATCCATAAAAAGCTGACGATCTTCAGAGACAAATACGAAATCGAAGATTTGGGGCTTCGGGTGCAGGGAAATATCTGGGACCTGGAATTCAAATTGTTCGATGATCGGGATCAAATCGTCGCTGAGATTAGCAAAGAACTCTTTCATCTAACCTCTACTTATCAAGTATCGGTTTATGAGGATGAATACGCTGATTTAGTCATCTCACTGTGTGTCGCTATCGATTATGTCGAAATGTTAGAAGCAGGCACCAACTAATCTTATAAAAATTAGGAGACAAATATGAAACAATTATCTAGTGCACAAGTCCGCCAAATGTGGCTTGATTTCTGGGCAAGCAAAGGCCACTCAGTAGAACCATCTGTTAGTTTGGTTCCTGTAAACGACCCAACCCTTTTGTGGATCAACTCAGGGGTTGCCACTCTTAAGAAATACTTTGATGGAACTATCAAACCTGAAAACCCACGGATTACCAATGCTCAAAAGGCCATTCGTACCAATGATATCGAAAACGTAGGGAAGACTGCTCGTCACCATACTATGTTTGAAATGTTGGGGAACTTCTCCATCGGGGATTACTTCCGTGATGAAGCCATTACTTGGGCTTATGAGCTTTTGACAAGTCCTGAATGGTTCGACTTCCCCAAAGACAAACTTTACATGACCTATTATCCAGATGATAAGGATTCATACAACCGTTGGATCGCTGTTGGTGTGGATCCAAGTCACTTGATTCCAATCGAAGACAACTTCTGGGAAATCGGTGCGGGACCTTCTGGACCAGATACTGAAATCTTCTTTGACCGTGGTGAAGCTTTTGACCCTGAAAATATTGGTCTTCGCTTGCTTGCAGAAGATATCGAAAATGACCGTTACATCGAAATCTGGAACATTGTCTTGTCACAATTTAACGCAGACCCTGCTGTACCTCGTAGCGAATACAAGGAATTGCCACACAAGAACATTGATACGGGCGCTGGTTTAGAGCGTTTGGTAGCTGTTATCCAAGGGGCGAAGACCAACTTTGAAACAGACCTCTTCATGCCGATTATCCGTGAAGTTGAAAAGATGTCTGGTAAAACCTATGATCCAGATGGCGACAACATGAGCTTCAAGGTGATTGCAGACCACATCCGTTCGCTTTCATTTGCGATTGGAGATGGGGCTCTTCCTGGTAATGAAGGACGCGGTTACGTTCTTCGTCGTCTCCTCCGTCGTGCTTCTATGCATGGTCAAAAATTGGGGATCGAGGGAACTTTCTTGTATAAATTGGTTCCAACCGTTGGGAAGATCATGGAAAGTTACTACCCAGAAGTACTTGAAAAACAAGACTTCATCGAGAAAATCATCAAGAGTGAAGAAGAGTCATTTGCTCGTACTTTGAACTCTGGTCAACACTTTGCCCAAACCATCGTTGAAGACTTGAAAGAAAAAGGCCAAACGGTTATTGCTGGTCAAGATGTCTTCAAACTCTATGATACATACGGATTCCCAGTAGAATTGACAGAAGAAATCGCTGAAGAAGCTGGAATGACAGTCGATCGTGAAGGTTTTGAAGCAGCTATGAAGGAACAACAAGAGCGTGCGCGTGCATCAGCTGTCAAAGGCGGATCTATGGGGATGCAAAATGAAACCCTTCAAAATATCACAGTTGAAAGTGTCTTTAACTATAATGCTAGTCAATTGCCTTCTAAGTTGGTGGCTATCGTAGCGGACAATGCTGAAGTAGAAGCTGTTTCAGAAGGAACTGCATCACTGATCTTTGCAGAAACACCTTTCTACGCTGAAATGGGTGGACAAGTAGCTGACCACGGTCAAATCTTGGATGCGGCAGGAAATGTCGTAGCGACTGTAACAGACGTTCAAAAAGCACCAAATGGACAAGCACTCCATACTGTTGAAGTCCTTGCTCCTCTTGCCTTGAACCAAGAATACACCTTGGCCATTGACACTAATCGTCGTCACCGTGTGATGAAGAACCACACAGCAACTCACTTGCTCCATGCGGCTCTTCACAATATTCTTGGTAACCACGCAACCCAAGCAGGATCTCTCAACGAAGTAGAATTCCTTCGCTTTGACTTTACTCACTTCCAAGCCGTAACTCCTGAAGAATTACGCGCTATTGAGCAACAAGTCAATGAGAAGATCTGGGAAGCCATTGCAGTCAAGACTGTTGAGACTGATATTGATACAGCCAAAGAAATGGGAGCGATGGCCCTCTTTGGTGAGAAATACGGTAAAGAAGTTCGTGTTGTGACCATCGGTGACTACTCAGTTGAACTTTGTGGTGGTACCCATGTAGGCAATACTTCTGAAATCGGTCTCTTCAAGATTGTCAAGGAAGAAGGGATCGGCTCAGGAACTCGTCGTATCTTGGCAGTGACTGGTAAGGAAGCCTTTGAAGCTTATCGTGAACAAGAAGATGCTCTGAAAGCAGTCGCAGCAACCTTAAAAGCCCCTCAACTCAAAGAAGTCCCTCACAAGGTAGAAGGCCTTCAAGAGCAACTTCGTCAATTGCAAAAAGAAAATGCAGAATTGAAGGAAAAAGCAGCGGCTGCAGCAGCAGGTGATGTCTTCAAGAATGTTCAAGAAGCAAATGGTCACAGCTTTATCGCAAGCCAAGTTTCTGTATCAGATGCAGGTGCCCTTCGTACCTTCGCAGATAACTGGAAACAAAAAGACTACTCTGATGTGCTTGTCCTTGTCGCAGCCATCGGTGACAAAGTGAACGTCCTTGTAGCCAGCAAGACAAAAGATGTACACGCAGGTAATGTGATTAAAGAATTGGCTCCAATCGTTGATGGACGTGGCGGTGGTAAACCAGACATGGCCATGGCAGGAGGAAGCAACCAAGCGAAAATCCAAGAATTGTTGGATGCAGTAGCAGGTAAATTGTAATAATAGGAGAGAGTGGGACAGAAATCGGTAATTCGTTAGAATTCGATTTCGTTGTCCCGCCTCCGCACAGTTGAGTAGGGCTGTGAAAGCTGATGAAATCATCGTAGTAGACCCCACTCAACCACTGCGTCTTGCTCGACAATCCAAAGACAATTGAGAGGCTAGGACTTTTGTCCCAGCCTCTTTTTTTCAAATAAGAAGGGGATCCAATCAGAAAAAATCGCAACAAAAAAACCTTTCCGTCTGGAAAGGTTTTTGTCTTATAGGCCGTAGTTGTAATCGTCATCCTGCATGGCTTCTACTTCACCGAGAAGGTAACCATTTCCGACTTGAGAGAAGAAGTCGTGATTGGATGTTCCGGTTGAGATCCCGTTCATGACGATTGGGTTGACATCATCTGCTGAGTCAGGGAAGAGCGGATCTTGTCCCAAGTTCATGAGGGCTTTATTAGCGTTGTAACGAAGGAAGGTCTTGACTTCCTCTGTCCAACCTACACCGTCATAGAGGCTCTCTGTATAGCCTTCTTCATTCTCATAGAGGGTGTAAAGCAAGTCATACATCCATTCTTTAAGTTTTTCTTGTTCCTCTTCTGGTAATTCGTTAAATCCAAGTTGGAACTTATAGCCGATATAGGTTCCGTGAACAGATTCGTCCCGAATGATCAACTTGATGATCTCAGCCACGTTGGCCAACTTGTTGTTTCCAAGATAGTAGAGCGGTGTGAAGAAACCAGAGTAGAAGAGGAAGGTTTCAAGGAAGACGCTGGCTACTTTCTTTTCTAGAGGAGTGCCATTGAGGTAGATCTCGTTGATGATTTCTGCCTTCTTTTGAAGGAAGGGATTGGTATTGGTCCATTCGAAAATCTCTTCGATTTCTGACTTGGTATTCAAGGTAGAAAAGATAGAAGAGTAGGATTTAGCATGGACAGATTCCATAAATTGGATGTTGTTAAAGACAGCTTCTTCATGAGGAGTACGGATATCTGCACGAAGAGCTTGCACACCCGTTTCAGACTGCATGGTATCCAAGAGTGTCAATCCACCAAAGACTTTACCAACCAAGTCTTTTTCTTTGAGAGATAACTTTCTCCAGTCGTCTAAGTCGTTTGACAAAGGAATCCGTGTATCTAACCAGAATTGTTCGGTTAGCTTTTCCCAGGTCGATTTATCGATGACATCTTCGATGGCATTCCAGTTAATGGCTTTGTAGTAAGTCGTCATTTTGCTTTCTCGATTCTATAAATGGTTTTATACTAAGATTGAAGACAATTTTTACAAGTAAAATACAACTAGCGTAATACAATGATAGTGTAGAATATACATCAAAAAAACTAATATTAAATTTTTTAGTCAAATCGGTTGTAACATTATCAGTCAAGATAAAGAAAGTTCCCAAAAAAGTAAGAAATATTATTGTTAGCATACTACTAGTGAAAAGAAGTGTTATTAAACCCCAAAAATCCTTGTCAATAGTATTATTTTCTGATAGAAACAGTTTAGGAAATAGGTTAAGGAATAAAGAAATTGCTCCTATAACTAATAGTATACAGAAGAACTGAACAACAGAAGTTTCGGTAAATAGCTTACTCAACCTGTTAAAGTATTTTGTTATTATTGATAAAGATATTCCGTAGTTATTATCTTTAATGAAATTGGAAACCAGAAACCAGGTAAGAACATAAGGTATAACAAAATACTTATATACATTTGCATGTATATTGTTTAAGTTGGTTTTTAAAGCATGATAACAAATTAAATATAAAATAAAAATAGGAGATATGAATAGAACTAAAATTGAAATAAAAATAATTAATATGAAGTTTAAAAATTTCTTGAAATTTTTAGAATTCTTATAACGTTTAATGAAAAAAACAAATGTTTCTTTTATTTCTGGACAAAACTTTGTCAATTCCTTTAAAACAGAACGATAAGGAATAATGCAGATTGTATATATAATTATTATAAATATTGGGTTCATTAGATGACACAGCTTTCACATTGGTTCGCGCCAACTTCTCCACCATCATCTGTAAAGGTACGAACGTAGTAGATAGACTTGATACCTTTGTTAAAGGCGTAGTTCCGAAGGATAGACAAGTCACGAGTGGTTTGTTTGTTTTCAGTTTTCCATTCGTAAAGACCCTTTGGAATATCGCTGCGCATAAAGAGAGTCAGTGAAAGACCTTGGTCTACATGCTCAGTTGCCGCAGCATAGACATCGATGACTTTTCTCATATCCATGTCGTAGGCAGAAGTGTAGTAAGGGATGGTTGCAGTTGATAAACCAGCTGCAGGGTAGTAGATCTTCCCGATTTTCTTTTCTTGGCGTTCTTCAATCCGTTGTGTAATTGGGTGGATAGAAGCAGATACGTCATTGATGTAGCTGATTGAACCATTTGGTGCGACAGCCAAGCGGTTTTGGTGGTAAAGACCATCTACTTGAACTTTAGCACGCAGTTCTGTCCAATCCTCTGCACTTGGGATAAAGATATCTTTAAAGAGTTCTTTGACGCGATCAGATTTTGGTACAAATTCTCCAGTCGTGTACTTATCAAAGTAAGTACCGTTGGCATAGTCTGATTTTTCGAAGTTGTGGAAGGTAACGCCACGTTCACGCGCGATGTTGTTTGATTCTACGAGAGTCCAGTAGTTCATGAGCATGAAATAGATACTTGTGAACTCAACAGACTCAGGCGATCCGTATTCAATCAATTGTTGCGCAAGGTAGCTGTGAAGTCCCATAGCTCCAAGTCCGAACGAATGCGCCAGTTTATTTCCGTGGTCAATAGTTGGGACTGCTACGATATGAGAGCTATCTGTAACGAAGGTCAAAGCACGAACCATGGCACGAATTGAACGACCAAAATCAGGTGAAGTCATCATGTTGACCACGTTGGTTGAACCAAGGTTACATGAGACGTCTGTTCCCATTTGGACAAATTCTTGGGCATCGTTGATCAAGCTTGGTTCTTGAACCTGTAGGATCTCTGAACACAAGTTACTCATGATGATTTTTCCATCAACTGGGTTTGCCCGGTTAGCAGTATCGATGTTGACTACATAAGGGTAGCCAGATTCTTGTTGCAATTTAGAAATTTCAGTTTCCAAATCACGTGCCTTGATTTTTGTCTTACGGATATTTGGATTAGCGACCAACTCATCATATTTTTCAGTGATATCAATGTAGTTAAATGGCACTCCGTATTCACGCTCAACAGAGTATGGGCTGAAGAGGTACATTTCTTCATTCTTACGAGCCAATTCATAG
Organism: Streptococcus sp. SP1; assembly: GCF_030440005.1. Lineage (NCBI taxonomy): Bacteria > Bacillati > Bacillota > Bacilli > Lactobacillales > Streptococcaceae > Streptococcus > Streptococcus sp. SP1. The sequence goes on along the minus strand of NZ_JAQFJJ010000004.1, from coordinate 3,847 downwards.
AATTTGTCTGGCACGACTACCCCAAGTGAGAGAGTCTTAACCCGAACTTTTTCATCAGCATTTTCTTTCTTAGTAGAAAGGAAGGCGATGATGTCTGGGTGGAAGACGTTGAGGTAAACAACCCCAGCTCCTTGGCGTTGTCCCAATTGGTTAGAGTAAGAGAAGCTATCTTCAAAGAGTTTCATAACTGGAACGACCCCAGAAGCAGCTCCTTCATAGCCCTTGATCGGTGCTCCAGCTTCACGAAGGTTGCTGAGGGAGATCCCAACCCCACCACCGATACGAGAAAGTTGAAGGGCAGAGTTGATAGAGCGTCCAATTGCATTCATGTCATCGGTTACTTGGATCAAGAAACAGGAGACCAATTCTCCACGGCGAGCACGACCAGCATTTAAGAAAGAAGGAGTAGCTGGTTGGTAACGTTGGTGGATAATTTCGTTTGCGATATCTCGCGCGATAGCTTCATTTCCACCTGCAAAGTAGAGAGCATTGAAGAAGACGCGGTCTTCCATACTTTCGAGATAGTATTCTCCATCATTTGTTTTCAGAGCATATTGGTTATAGAATTTATAGGCCGCCATGAAGGACTTGAATTGGAAGTTTTGTTCTTTGATAAATTGGGCCAATTCTTCCAAAAATTCAGGACGATATTTCTCGATAAAAGCTCTTTCAATGTAATTATGCTCGAGAAGGTACTGAATCTTATCTGTAATCGAGTCAAAAGTCAGGGTATTTGGTACAACATTTTCTTTAAAGAAAGCATCCAGAGCTTCTTTATCTTTATGAAGCATGATTTGGCCATTTACTGGACGGTTGATTTCATTGTTAAGACGGAAATACGTCACATCTTCAAGAGATTTTAATCCCATAATAATCCTTTTCTAGTTCAAAAAAATGAAGAGGAAAATTCCTCTCTTTACAAGTAAAAAGTCTAGTGTTAGGTTGCTAACGCTAGACCCTATTTAAGCAAAATACTGTGTATATTAAGAAAGTTTCTTCAACTTAGCTGGTTGAAAACCAGAAAATACTTCATCCGGTGTTTGAATAACTGGAGCAGCATTGAAGCCAAGGTTTTTAACATGTTCTACAAATTCTGGCTGTTCATCTAAGTTAATTTCGCGGTATTCCACGTGATTGCTATCGAGGAATCGCTTCGTCATTTTGCACTGAACACAATTATTTTTTGAATAAATGGTTACCATTTCTTTTCCGTTCTCCTATCGAAATATAAATCTGTAAACAGTATAAACAAAATTCAGCAACTTGTCAACAAAATAAAACTAAATATTGTGCAAAGAGATGGAATAGGGCTTTCAAAACACAATATATTGTGGTTAACAAAAATTGAGAAATTCCAAGAAATAGGATAGGAATAGGCTTTAAAGCATCTTTAATTAGTTATAATTTTTTGGTGAATCAATATCCTGTGTTTCAGTAGCTTCTTTTTATTTGAAAGTGGAGGAAAATGTTACTTATAATATAGTAGAAAATTGAAAAGATATTTTCTCCGTTCTTCAGTAGCTTCTTAGAATGTATCTAAATTGGGATTTTTCGCAGTCTTTTTCTGTAAGTCAGTGATAAAAATCTTGAAAAAAATTTCAAAAGATGATATAATACCAAATTGTAAGGGTTATCAAAAGGTAACTCAAAAACTATTTTTTAAAAGGAGAGTCCAATTATGGCTTCTAAAGATTTCCACATCGTGGCAGAAACAGGTATCCACGCACGTCCAGCAACTTTGTTGGTTCAAACTGCTAGCAAATTTGCATCAGACATCACTCTTGAATACAAAGGTAAATCAGTTAACTTGAAATCAATCATGGGTGTTATGAGCCTTGGTGTTGGTCAAGGTGCTGACGTAGTAATTTCTGCTGAAGGTGCTGACGCTGATGATGCGATTGCAGCTATCTCAGAAACAATGACTAAAGAAGGATTGGCTTAAAAATATGACAAAAATGCTAAAAGGAATTGCAGCATCTGACGGTGTTGCCGTTGCTAAGGCATATTTGCTCATTCAACCAGACTTATCATTTGAGACAGTTTCAGTCGAAGATACAAGTGCAGAAGAAGCTCGTTTGGATGCAGCTCTTGAAGCTTCACAAAACGAGCTTTCTCTTATTCGGGAGAATGCAGTAGCAAGCCTTGGTGAAGAAGCAGCGCAAGTTTTTGATGCGCATATGATGGTTCTCGCTGACCCTGAAATGGTTGGTCAGATCAAAGAAACGATTCGTACGAAAAAAATCAATGCAGAAGCAGGCTTAAAAGAAGTCACTGACATGTTCATTGCGATCTTTGAAGGAATGGAAGACAATCCTTACATGCAAGAACGTGCAGCGGATATTCGTGACGTTACAAAACGTGTGCTTGCTAACTTGCTTGGTAAGAAATTGCCTAACCCTGCTTCTATCAATGAAGAAGCAATCGTGGTAGCGCATGACTTGACACCATCTGATACAGCTCAGTTGAACAAAAAGTACGTAAAAGCCTTTGTTACTAACATCGGTGGACGTACCAGTCACTCAGCTATCATGGCGCGTACACTTGAAATCGCGGCTGTTCTTGGTACAAATAACATCACAGAACTTGTCAAAGACGGTGATGTTTTGGCTGTTTCAGGGATCACTGGTGAAGTGGTGATCAACCCAACTGAAGAGCAAATTGCTGCCTTCAAAGCAGCTGGTGAAGCTTACGCGAAACAAAAAGCTGAATGGGCTCTCCTTAAAGATGCTCAAACAGTTACTGCTGATGGAAAACATTTCGAATTGGCTGCTAACATCGGTACACCTAAAGACGTTGAAGGTGTAAATGATAACGGTGCAGAAGCTGTTGGTCTCTATCGTACAGAATTCTTGTACATGGATTCTCAAGACTTCCCAACTGAAGATGATCAATACGAAGCTTACAAAGCTGTTCTTGAAGGTATGAACGGTAAACCTGTTGTCGTTCGTACAATGGATATCGGTGGAGATAAAGAACTCCCTTACTTCGATCTTCCTAAAGAAATGAACCCATTCTTAGGTTTCCGTGCTTTGCGTATCTCTATTTCTGAGACAGGTAACCAAATGTTCCGTACACAATTGCGTGCTTTACTTCGTGCATCTGTTCACGGTAAATTGCGGATCATGTTCCCAATGGTTGCTTTGTTGACTGAGTTCCGTACGGCTAAAGGAATTCTCGAAGAAGAAAAAGCGAAATTGGTTGCTGAAGGGGTAGCGGTTGCAGATGATATCCAAGTAGGTATCATGATTGAAATTCCAGCTGCGGCAATGCTTGCTGATCAATTTGCTAAAGAAGTTGATTTCTTCTCAATTGGTACAAACGACCTGATCCAATACACAATGGCTGCTGACCGTATGAACGAACAAGTTTCATACCTTTACCAACCCTATAACCCATCTATCCTTCGCTTGATCAACAATGTGATCAAAGCGGCTCACGCTGAAGGTAAATGGGCTGGTATGTGTGGTGAAATGGCCGGTGACCAAACTGCTGTTCCACTTCTTGTCGGAATGGGCTTGGATGAGTTCTCCATGTCAGCTACATCTGTCCTTCGTACACGTAGCTTGATGAAGAAATTGGACACTGCTAAAATGCAAGAATACGCTAACCGTGCTCTGACTGAATGTTCAACAATGGAAGAAGTTCTTGAACTTTCAAAAGAATATGTGAATGTAGACTAAGAGTCGAACAAGACTAAGACAATTCTGTCTTAGTCTTTTCTTATGTGACTTTCAGTCCGTCTCGCTCCGTTAGGTGCGAGACAAAAAACCACCCGCTATGCGGGTGCGCATCGAAGGTTATACCAAAAAAACTCCAAACGCGATACAATTAAGGTGTTCAAGCCAAT
>NZ_JAQFJJ010000041.1:0-1436 GCF_030440005.1 Streptococcus sp. SP1 | reverse complement strand
TGAACTGCACCCCAAAAGTTAGACAGAAAAATTCTAACTTTTGGGGTGTTTTTATTATGAAACTAACTTATGAAGATAAAGTTCAGATCTATGAACTTAGAAAGCAAAGGCGAAGCTTCAAAGAGCTTTCAAATAAATTTGGGATAAAAATTCCCAATCTTCAGTACATGATTAAATTGATTGATCGTTACGGTATAGAGTTCGTTAAAAAGGGGAGGAATCGTTATTATTCTCCTAAATTAAAACGAGAAATCATTGATAAAGTTCTGATTGAAGGTCGTTCACAAATAAGGGTATCTCTAGATTATGCTCTTCCAAGTGTTGGAATGTTGCCTAATTGGATAGCACAATATAAGAAAAACGGGTATACTATTGTTGAGAAAACAAGAGGGAGACCGCCTAAAATGGGACGTAAACCAAAGAAAAACCCTGAAGAGATGACAGAGTTAGAACGTCTTCAAGCAGAAAATGAGTACCTGAGAGCGGAGAATGCTATTCTAAAAAAGTTGAGAGAACTCCGATTGAGGGACGAAAAGGAGCAAGAAGAAAAACAGAAATTGTTCAAGGATTGGTAACAGAGTTTCCTTTAGATATCCTTCTAAACATTATCAAACTTGCTCGTTCAACCTATTATTACCACTTAAAGCAACTGAATCAAGTAGATAAAGATCAAGCTATCAAAGTGGAAATACAAGCCATTTATGATGAACATAAGGGAAATTACGGCTATCGTCGAATGACTCTTGAATTGAGAAATCGTGGTTATATAGTAAACCATAAGAAGGTCCAACGTCTGATGAGAGTCCTTGCTTTAACAGCTCGAATTCGTCGGAAACGGAAGTATTCTTCCTACCAAGGAGAGATTGGTAAGAAAGCAGACAACCTTATTCAACGCCAGTTTGAAGCAGCTAAACCAATGGAAAAGTGCTATACAGATGTGACAGAGTTTGCCATTCCAGCAAGCAGTCAGAAACTCTATTTATCGCCAGTTTTAGATGGTTTTAACAGCGAAATTATCGCCTATAATCTTTCAACTTCACCAAATTTAGAACAAGTGAAATCTATGTTAGACAAGGCCTTTACTAAGAATCATTACACAAATACAATTCTTCATAGCGATCAAGGATGGCAGTATCAACACCAGTATTATCATCGTTTTTTAGAAGAGAAAGGAATCCAACCATCCATGTCACGTAAAGGAAACAGTCCAGACAACGGCATGATGGAATCCTTCTTTGGAATTCTTAAGTCTGAGATGTTTTATGGTTATGAGAAGACGTTTCAGTCACTTGAGCAATTGGAGCAAGCTATTGTGGAGTATATTGATTATTACAACAACAAACGCATTAAGGTAAAACTAAAAGGACTTAGTCCTGTGCAATACAGAACTAAATCCTTCACTTAAATTATTTGTCTAACTTTTTGGGGTCAGTACA